>DATCYD010000099.1:0-15772 GCA_036570465.1 Anseongella sp. | reverse complement strand
TAAATGAAAGGTCTTTGGTGGAAATTGGCCGGTGTATTGCTGGTTCTGTATTCAATCGTGGGGGGATTACTGTTTGACGTGCCGGAGCTTCCGATCCTGCACGAGACCATCCGGAACCTTTATTTCCATGTGACCATGTGGTTTGCCATGATCGCCATTTTTTCCTATGGGGTCTTCTGCAGCATCAGGTACCTGGCCTCAGGAGCGGAAAAGTGGGACCTGGCGTCGGTCGAAAGTAATAATACGGGTATCTTTTTTGGTATTATGGGGCTTCTTACAGGGATGGTATGGGCCAACTTTACCTGGGGCGCACCCTGGCCCAATGATCCCAAACTCAACGGAGCAGCCATTACCATGCTGGTGTACCTGGCTTATATGGTGCTGCGCGGATCAATTGACGAGGATCAAAAGCGGGGGCGTATCTCCGCCATCTACAATGTTTTTGCCTATCCGATTATGATCGCCCTGATCTATATCCTTCCTGGCATGACCGATTCTCTGCATCCCGGCAGCGGGGGGAACCCAGGGTTCAGTTCTCTTGACCTGGATTCCCAGTTAAGGCTTGTTTTTTACCCTGCCATAGTGGGATGGGTACTGCTGAGTATCTGGATGATGCAGATCAGACTACGTATCCGCAAATTAGTAGCTAGAACCGAGTATTGAATAGTTATCAAAGTACCTGGACAGATGAAAGTAATAGCCTTCGTTATTTGTTTTTTGTTGGTGCCGTTTTTAGGGTTTTCCCAGAATGGTGAAATGGCCGACGCGATGCGGCAGTCGGGTAAGATCTATGTCGTGGTTGCCGTTATCGCCGTTATTTTTATCGGATTGGCAATTTATTTGTTCACGCTCGATAAAAAGATCAGCAAAATAGAAAAGCAGTCGAATAAAAATCAGTGAGCGGCGGTTTTCGTTAAGTTTTCTTCAGTAAGGCGCGGGGCTCCCCGTATGCTTCCGGTTTTTGTTTCCTTCCAAAATTTTTACCTTCGGCGTGTAAAAATCAAACCAACCATCAATCACCAACTATGAGTAAAGTTAACCGTAAATTTACCGGAAGCCCCTCGGCCCAGGTGAGTTTTTCCAACGATGTCAACCGATTTTTTGATCTCGCCTCGCAGCATACCAGTTATTCGGCCGATCTGCTGGATATGATCAAAGAAGCCAAAAGTGTTTATCGTTTCAAGTTCCCCATTCGCCGCGCAAGCGGGAAGATTGAATCGGTGGATGCCTGGAGAGTGGAACATTCCCATCACATGCATCCCACCAAGGGAGGCGTACGCTACAGTGAAATGGTGAATGAAGATGAAGTAATGGCGCTGGCCGCCCTGATGACCTATAAGAATGCTATTGTGAATGTCCCTTTCGGGGGAGCCAAGGGCGGTATCCGCATTAATCCCGGGGAATACAATGAACGGGAGATGGAACACATCACTCGACGGTACACATCTGAACTGATCAAAAAGAATTTTATCGGACCAGGGATCGATGTTCCTGCGCCGGATTACGGTTCGGGCGAACGGGAAATGTCCTGGATCGTGGACACTTACCAGGCTTTTTACCCGGGAGATGTGAATTCACACGCGGCCGTTACCGGAAAACCCCTTTCCCAACACGGCATCGCCGGACGTCGGGAAGCGACCGGACGCGGAGTATATTTCGCTGCCAGGGAGTGCGTTTCAATTCCCGAAGACATGAAAAAATTAAAGCTTTCCGTCGGAATAGAAGGGAAGCGGGTGATTGTACAAGGAATGGGCAATGTTGGTTTCAGCGCTGCGAGATTCATCCAGGAGGCCGGCGGCATTATCGTGGGCTTGTGTGAATACGAAGGGGCCATCTATGATCCGAACGGACTGGATGTAAACCTGGTACTCTTGCACCGGCAACAAACCGGCTCCATTCTGAATTACGGAAAAGCCCGGAATTATACCAATAGCGGCCAAGGCCTGGAACAAGATTGCGATATCCTGATTCCTGCGGCGCTGGAGAACCAGATTACTGCTGCCAATGCAGGCAACATTAAGGCGCGTATTATCGTAGAAGGCGCCAACGGGCCAACCAGCCCCGATGCAGAAGAATTACTGATCGGAAAGGGCTGTATCATTGTTCCCGATATGTATGCCAACGCGGGTGGCGTCACTGTTTCGTATTTCGAATGGTTGAAGAACCTTTCTCATGTAGCTTTTGGCAGGATGCACCGTCGCTACGAGGAACAGTCAAATCACTACCTGGCCAGTCTCATGGAACGGATGACCGGGGCGGAATTGAGCAAAGACCAGCGAAAAATGCTGGTAAAGGGGCCTACCGAGCTGGAACTGGTCATCTCTGGCCTGGAAGATACCATGGTTACAGCTTATCACGAAATCCGGAACATCAAGATGGATAAGAAAAAGATAGACAGCCTTCGCACGGCTTCATACGTGGGGGCAATTAATAAAATAGCCACTTCTTATATGAATTTAGGAATATGGCCGTAAATTAGAATGTATGGGGAGACTTTACTTACTGATTATCCTTTTTTGTTTGTGCGGCTCGCGCGCCATGGCGCAGTTGAACCGCATTGAACTTGGGAATGTTACGCTCCGGGAACTCATGGATGAAGTTTATCCAAACGATACTTCGGCTCATGCGGTAATCCTGAAAGAAACCGGGGAATCCTGGCTTGATAATGAGCGTGAACTGAAACTGATCTTTCAATACTACGGGAAAATCAAGATTCAGGACGCTGCCGGCCTGAGGGCGGCCAACATTGTTATTCCAATGTACCGTGGTTCCGGGGGAGACGAAGAGGTCTTCAGGATTAAAGCCTTTTCCTATTACCTGGATGGGAGCCGGATTGTCAAAACAGCGCTTTCTCCACGGGAGATCTACGAGGAAGATGTTTCGGAAAACGTCCGTCTTAAAAAGTTCACCTTTCCCAATGCACGGCCCGGGAGCGTGCTGGAATACACTTACGAATTAAATTCACCCTACATTTTCAATTTCCGCGACTGGGTGTTTCAGCATCCTATTCCGGTGGTCAGCAGTGAATACTGGGCCCGTATCCCCGGAAATTTTATTTACAACATCCGGCTGGTTGGCCCCTTTAAGTTAAGCCTTAACGAGTCCTCGGTTACTGACGGATGTTTTCGGGTGGGCTCTGCGGTGGCTGATTGTGCCTTGTTTAAATGGGGCATGGACAGTATCCCTGCATTTGTGGAAGAAGATTACATGACTGCACCGTCTGATTTTAAGCCCGCGGTGCGCTTTGAACTTTCAGAAGTGCGGCGTTTCGACGGGCAGGTTGATAAAATTACCAAAACCTGGTCCGATGTAGATCGTGAACTGAAACAGGAAAAGCGTTTTGGAATCGCCTTGAAAAGGGGTAACAGTGATCTTGGGGAGTTGGCTAAATTGCTGACGGCCGGCAATAATGATGAACTGGGTAAGGCGCGGAGTATTTACCAGCATTTACGGGATCATTTTAAATGGAATGGTGACCTGAGATTCTTTGTCGACGAAGATCTCGATAAGTTATACCAGGAAGGTGTGGCATCGTCCGCCGGGGTGAATCTTAGTCTGGTAGCCATCCTTCAGGCAGCCGGGCTGGAAGCTCATCCCGCCCTGCTTTCGACCCGGGAGAACGGCTATCCGGTGGATATTCACCCGGTAATCTCCGATTTTAATTATGTGGTTGCCTGGCTTCAAGTCAGTGGAAAGACCTATCTGCTGGATGCGACTGATCGTTTTCTGCCCTTCGGCATGTTGCCTTTTCGGTGTCTGAGTAACAAGGCCCGGGTCATGGATTTTGAAGAATCCTTCTGGATGGATATTCCGGCAACAGCCCGGTTCCGGGAGATTTCCCAGCTTAAACTCATATTAGATAGCACCTCCAGCCTGAAAGGCAGTTATAAAGCCTATAAATATGGCTATGAGGCCCATCGCCACCGACTTCGGCTTCAAGAGACGGAAGTTGCAGACTACGAACGGGAACTGGAAGATGATCTGGACGGCGTTGCCATTTCAAATTACCAGACGATGAACCTGGACTCGTTGGAACAGCCCCTGGTTGAAGAGTATGACGTGGAAATCCGTTCAGTGACCGGCACCGGAGGAGGAACCGTTTACCTGCCGGTTTTGCTGCTGAACAAGGTTGATGAAAACCCCTTCAAATTGAAGGAACGCTATTACCCGGTCAATTTCGGAGCTGGTTGGGAAATACAAAATCTGGTGAATATCCGTTTGCCAGACAATTACGAGGCCACCTCCCTGCCTCAGCCTATTGGTGTTTCCCTGCCGGCGGACGGTGGAAGTTTTGTAATGAACGTCACCGGAACAAAGGGACAGGTGAACATACTCAGTAAGGTTATATTGAAAAAACCGGTCTATTCATTGGCTGAGTATTATCACATCAAGGAAATGTTTAACCGGATCATCAGTGCTCAGGCCGCCACCATCGTACTGGAACCGATCCCTGACCGCCTTAAATGAAAACTGGTATGAATACTAGCCGAACGATCACAAGGGTCTTTTTTTACTCCATGCTGGTTCTTTGCCTGGGAAGCAGTCCGTTGGCCCATGTTTGGGCTCAGGAAACCGATCTGTCGGTAGAACAGATCCCGGCAGATCTTCTGGAGGGGGCAGGGGCGGTGATCCGCTATTCCAATACCCGGGTGGAAGTGAAGAGTCCGAGGAATATGGTCCGCAGTGTCCGAAAAGCAGTGACCGTTCTGAATTCCCGCGGAGAAGATGAGGGCATTGCCTACGTGTATTACAATAAATCCCGGAAAATAAATTCCCTGGAAGGGAGCCTTTACGATGCCTCCGGCAAGCTGTTACGCACAATCAGGGAAAAGGACTTCAAGGATCAGAGCGCCATCTCCGATTTCTCGCTTTTCGAAGATACCCGGATAAAATTCTACCATCCGCCGCAATTAGAATATCCATATACGATCGTTTACGAATATGAGATAAAGAACACCAATACCAATTATTTTTCGGACTGGTTCCCGGTACGTTCATCGCTGCTGGCGGTTCAGGAAGCGGTTTATGAAGTGATTTGCAGCGCCGGTTTTCAGATCCGGGTAAAAGAGATGAATATTTCACCCGGACAAAAGATGGAAGGGGAAGAGGGGGTGATGATCCACCGCTGGGAATTGCATGAGACACCTGCTTTCGGCGAAGAAGCCTTTGCTCCGCCTCCCCGCCGGTTTCTTCCACACATAATCGTATCTCCGGTAAGCTTTGAATACGAAGGGGAAAAGGGCAGTTTCAGCAACTGGGATGAGTACGGAACATGGTTCTATGAACACCTGTTGGCAGGGAGGGGTGAGGTTCCCGAAGCTACGATATCCCGGATACGTCAACTGGTCAGCGATGCAGACAGCGACCGTGAAAAAGCCGCCCGGATTTATCATTACATGCAGCAAAAGAACCGGTACGTCAGTATTCAGGTAGGTATCGGCGGACTTCAGCCAATGTTTGCCGAAGAAGTAGATAGGCTCAGTTATGGCGATTGTAAGGGGCTGGCCAACTATACGCAAGCCCTGCTGGAAGTAGTGGGTATTCCATCTGTTTATACCGAAGTGAATGCCGGTGATCACCAGCGAAGTTATCTTCCTGATTTTGCATCATTCGGTCAGGGGAATCACATCATCCTTTGCGTGCCCCTTGATGGAGATACCACCTGGCTGGAATGCACCTCAAAGGAGACGCCATTTGGCTATCTGGGTACGTTTACCGCTGACCGGAACGTGTTGATGATCACTCCGGAGGGTGGAAAGATTACCCGTACACCTTCGCTGAAGCATTCGGCCAAACGACGAAATGCAGTCTTTACTCTTGAAGAGAATGGCTCCGCGAACATTCAGCTGGAGACCAGGTTTACCGGTGCGTTTTTTTTTGATCGCCTGGAGCTGGAACATGCCACCCCGCGCCGGGCGGATGAGATGCTGAAAAAACTGTATCCGCTAAGCAGTCTTCAGGTGCTTGACTGGAAGATCGATCATCCGGAAAAGGAAGTCCCGCTCACCCGCGAACAACTTCAGTTGCAGGTGCGCGATTTTATGAGCTTTAGCAGCGGACGAATGTTTCTTCCCCTGATCCCGCTGAATCGTGCAGAGCAAGTACCTGCCAGGTTGAAAGAACG
Source organism: Anseongella sp. (assembly GCA_036570465.1). Classification (GTDB taxonomy): domain Bacteria; phylum Bacteroidota; class Bacteroidia; order Sphingobacteriales; family Sphingobacteriaceae; genus Anseongella. Next base: position 9,648 of record DATCYD010000099.1, on the reverse strand, counting down.
TAAGACCGATATTTTTATCCCTGAAAACCACCTGGAAGCCGATACCTTTGAATTTCGGCTTCCGGAGAAATATCCGGCCGAATTCATTCCTGATAAAACTGTGATAACCAAACCTTTTGGTGAATATAGTTTACGTGTTTCTTATGATGAAGGAGTCTTGGTTTGTCAACGGAAACTTTATCTGAAGAAGGGAAATTATCCGGCAGAGATGTATCCGGAACTAGTTGGTTTTTTCAGGGATGTGCAAGGAGCCGATTTCCAGAAAGCGGTTTTTACCATGCCTTAAGGAAGCCCCCGTCCATGGCCAGGGGGATTGAGTTAAGATCCGGGATCCTTTCAGGAGTAGCGGTAGGCGGGCTGATATTCCATCCGGCGTGCAACTTCCTCGCTGAAGCTTTGATCGGATAATTGTTCCACCAGGTACAGGGCGCCTTCCATTCCGGCGGATATTCCCCCTGTACAGACAATCTTGCCGTTATCGACAAAACGGACATCCCTGACCACTTCCAGATCCGGATAGCTTTTTTCGAGTTCATCCAGGAAAAGATGATGGGTGGTGGCTTTAAGCCCTTTTAAAAGGTGTGCCTGGGCCAGAATAAATACTCCTGTGGAAACGGTCAGGATACGGGGAAAATTTGTGGAGCGTAGCCAGTATATCAGCCGGTCGTTGCGGGTTTCCTTTCTGAAGCCTCTTCCTCCTGGAACAATAAGGATGTCAATCTCAGGTGAATAAGCAAAAGGTCCGTCGGTGACGATGCGTAATCCGTGCCGGGTAGTTATCTGGTCGTGGTTGGATAGGGTAAATACATTGAATAGTTTTCTTCCCGCCACTTCGTTTGCAAGGTTGAATACCTCGAACGGACCGGCGAAATCCAGCTCTTCACAATCGTCGAATAGCAAAATGGCTACATTTTTTACTTTGTTCGGCATGTTCGGCAATTCACGAGTTTTAAATGTGCTTTTCTTATGTAACGTCGATAATGTGTATATTGTATAAAGTTCAACAATTAATATTCAAAATCCAATTATTCAGGGACTTATTCCACCGGAACAGGTGCGGCGTCCGGTGGTGACCAGGCAGGCAACTAAAAAGCCGGATCCGCCTGCACATGCAGACAAATCCGGCTTTGCTTCGCCCGTAAGGCAATAATTCCCGGAAATAATTATTGTGCAGGAGTTTCGGGTTCAACCGGAATATGTTCGATCGTTTCCACGTTTAAGGCCTTTCCGTCTGTTTCACCGGAAATTCCGCTTATCCAAACGGTATATACCTTGCTGTCTTCCAGTTCAAGAGCGCCGGATGCCAGTACGTCTCCCGTACCGCTGTCTTTTACATCCACCAGAAAACTTCCGGCAGGAATTTCTTTATACTCATCTGAAACTTCTTCAAATTCAAAGCTATCGAACAAAGGAGTGGTCTCTCCGTTTTCTACCAGATCAATTTCAGGGGTTCCCTGTCCCAGGTTCATGAACCGCACCTTTGCCATGCCTGAAGCGGGGGATTCCAGGTCATCCAGCATCCTTGTTCCTTTTACTACGGAATCAGCGTTACTGTAAATATAAACCGTAGAGTACTGATCCTGCCGTAAATCGATGGTTCCAACGGTCAGGAGACTATCGTGTTCCGGGTAGGTTACCCGAAGCACGTACGTATAGGGTTGCGCGTTCACATAGCTGCTGGTAGGGAATGCTGACCTGAATGATAAGGGTCCCTGGCCAAGCAGGTCGTTTTCCGGATCCACAGGAGCGCCATAAGCGGACACGTAAAAATCAAGTGAGGAGGTATCCGGCATGGCGTTCACAAAAGAAAGGAAGCCCGGACGCATTTCGTTGGCATCTCCGTCATCGTTCAGACAGGAAGTTAGTGTGAACGAGGCCAATAAGATGATGGATATGTTTGTGAAGAATTTCCGTTTCATAAAACAAAAGCTAATGATAGTTAAAAATGAGTTAGAATGATCTAAATACTGCGCTCAATTATAATGCCAGTTACTGGTAATACGTAAAAGAGAGGTAAAACGTTACTGATCCTGCAATTTTTTACGATAGGTTTCAATGACACTGCAAAAAATTGCACCGTATTTTTGTGTTTTTACTTCTCCGAAACCGGAAATACGCGCAATTTCTTCCAGGGTAACTGGTTGATGGCGAGCCAGCTGGCGCAATGTAGCGTCAGACAACACGATGTAGGCCGGGACGTTGGCCTCCCCGGCCAACCGTCGCCGTTCGGTACGCAATTCTTCGAAGAGCGCGGTGTCGAATGCGTCTTCGGCATCGGATTGAAGCCTCTTTCCCGCTCCTGATCCGGCAGATGCTCCCCAAGCCTTTCGGGAACCTCGTTCACGGGCAGCGCCTGGGTCGCCTTGTGAGCCAGTACCGTCCGGGAGTTTGTCCGGTTCTTTCCGGACACTGAGCGTAACGTTCTCCGATCCCTGCAATACTGGCCCGCTTTTATCGGTCAATTGCAGGACAGGATAATTCCCATCCGATTTCTGCAAGTATCCCCGGGCGATGAGCTCTTCGAGATAGCCACTCCAGGTTTCGCGGCTGAAATCGCTGCCCACGCCAAAGGTTTTTATCCGCTTGTGGTGTTCCCGGATCCGTGCCGAAGACGCTCCCCGAAGAAAATCGATCACATAACCGGTGCCGAAGGATTGGTCCAGGCGGGTTACCGCAGACAGCGCCTTTTGGGCAATGATGGTGCCATCAATATATTCGTATTTTCCCAGGCAGTTATCGCAATTGCCGCACTGATCCGGCGCATCCTCGTCAAAGTAATTCAGCAGGAATTTCCGCCGGCAGCTGCGCAGATTGCCATAGCGGACCATTTGATCCAGCTTCTGCAACTGCAGCCGGCTATGCTCTTCGTTGTTTTCTACGAATGTGAATTGCCGTAGCTTGTTTACGTCTCCGTAGGAGTAAAAAAGCAAGACTTCACTGGGTAGTCCGTCCCGTCCGGCACGTCCGGTTTCCTGGTAGTACCCTTCGATGTTCTTAGGAAGATCCATGTGTACCACAAAGCGCACATTCGATTTATCGATCCCCATGCCGAAAGCGATGGTGGCTACCACGATCTGGACGTCATCCCGAAGGAATTGCTCCTGCCGCTCTTCCCGGACACGCCTTTCCAGCCCGGCATGATAGGCTGTCGCGACAAACCCCTTTAACTGTAGTTTTTGTGCAAGTGATTCTGTGGAATTCCTTGATAAACAATAGATAATGCCTGACTCGTTTTGAAAGCCATGTAGAAAATCAAGCAGACGTGCGAAACTGTTCCTTTTGGGTTCAACCTGGTAACGGATGTTTTCCCGGTTAAAACTTGAAACAAATGACACAGGGTCCTTCAACGCCAGCTTGTCAAGAATATCATCCCGGGTGAGCTGATCGGCCGTGGCGGTAAGGGCCATAAAAGGAACTTCCGGCAGCTCCTTGCGTAGCAGGCCCAACATCCGGTATTCAGGGCGGAAGTCATGCCCCCATTGTGAAATGCAATGGGCTTCATCCACAGCCACCAGGCTTAACTTCAACTGCTTCAGAAATGCGATTAATTGCCCGTCGGTACTCATCAGCCGTTCCGGCGCCAGGTACAGAAGTTTCAGCTCTTTTCGATTCACCTGGCGGAAAACGGCCTCTTGTTCGGCCCGGGTTTGAGTGGAATTCAGAAAGGAAGCCTGTATTCCGTTTACCCGAAGAGCATCCACCTGATCTTTCATCAATGCGATAAGCGGAGAAATGACCAGGGTTAGTCCCTCACGTAACAATGCAGGCACCTGATAACAGAGTGATTTGCCACCTCCGGTAGGCATTAATACCAGGCTGTCCTTCTGTTTCAGGACATTTTCAATGATCTTTTCCTGATTTGGCCGAAAGCGATCATAGCCAAAATAACGTTGCAGGATTTCCTGAGGTGCCATAGGTAGAACATGTTATTAGCGACCGGTGGAGGAATCCAGGTAAATTGTCTTGCCCGCCTTAGCCGACTGGCGCGCCGCTTCCAGAATGCGAACCACCGTCACGTTGGTATTCAATGAATATAAACCATGTTCTCCGGGATCTGTTTTTCCCCGGATCACATCGGCCAGATAGAGAAAAGGATTTTCATACACCGGAATATCTGAAGGTGTTACACGAAGATATTGTTCCCCATTGCCGGCTTCCCGAACCCGCATATCTGTGCTGTTTGTAGTAATGATATACCCCTTGTCTCCGTAAACGGCCATGTCTTTTCTATTAAATGGCCAGTTCCACGAAGCTTGTATAATGCATTGTGAATCAGAGTAATTTACAATGATTGTAGCGTCGTCATCCACCTGGGGGTACCGGGCTGGCTTGTACTGGCGCGTCACCGCGGTGACTGATTCCGGCAGGGCTCCCTTCATCAGCCAGGTAGCCAGATTGGCTCCATAGCAGCCGAAGTCGATGAGCGCCCCGCCTCCGTTAAGTTTAGGATCGGTGAGCCATTCCAGGAACTCCGGCCCAACCCCAATTTCCTGTGGCCCCTGATGGCCGGCATGCACCACGATCTTTCGGATATGTCCTACAGAATTACTGTCACTGACTAGTTGGCCGGTTTTTGCCACCGTGGGATACCAGGAGGTTTCGTAATTGGTAAGTAACCGGATTTGATGTTCCCGGGCAAGGCTTTCCATTTTTTTGGCGTGTGCCACATTGGTTGCCAGCGGTTTTTCGACCATGACATGGATTCCCCTGGGAGCACAGGCTTCCACAACGCCCAGGTGTTCGTAAATAGAACCGAAGGCGGCGACAGCTTCCGGACGGGTTGCCTTCAGCATGTCTTCCAGGTTGTCGTAAAAGAGCTCCGTGGGAAGATCATACCGTTCCCTGAACCGGCTCGCCAGTGCTTTATCGGGTTCATAAATACCCACCACCCGAACAGCATCGGTGGCCTTGTTGCCAAATATCCATGCCGAATGACCATGAGTGATGCGGGCGATGGCCAGGCGCAACGGTTCTTGCTTTCCGGATAGCGGCATCATGGTTTCAGCGAATGCGGTGCCGGTGGCCGGCACCAGCGGACCGGACAACAATATTGCAAAAAGAAGGACGATCGTGCGGGAATGTGGTATGAACATCTTGTAAGGGTTTTTATCCTCATCTCAGCGATCGGCGTCGAACGGAAAGTTTACGGTAGCTCATGATTCAATTTGTATTGTTCAGTCCGCAAGTTGAAAAAAAAATCACAATTTTTTACTTTCTTTAGCAATGGCAAACGATTCAGGAGATTATTTACTAAGCTGCGATTGGGGAACTTCTTCATTCAGATTGCGATTATTCAGCAGGTCGCGTGATGCTGTCCTTGCCGAAGTAACGGCTTCCGAAGGAATTGCCTCGGTTTATAACCAGTGGAAAAAAGATCCGGATTGTCCCCGTCTTCCTTTTTTCCGGAATATCCTGAAGAAATATCTGAACGAGCTATCCGAAAGGGTGGTAGTTTCGAAGAAGGGCATTTCGCTGGCAGGCATTCCGCTGGTGATCTCTGGCATGGCATCTTCCTCCCTGGGAATAGAGGAACTTCCCTATGCGACGCTTCCCTTTTCACTGGAAGGAAACGGCGCCGTCACCAGAAAGTTCGAAGCATCAGCAGATTTTCCGCATGAAATACTATTAATTTCGGGCCTGAGAAGTGAGCAGGACGTGATGCGTGGCGAGGAGACCCAATTATTGGGGTTGGCCGCCCAGGGAATGCTTCCCGCCGATAATGCCATTTGCCTTTTTCCGGGCACTCATAGTAAACATGTCCGGGTGCGGGACGGTATCCTGGTGAAATTCGAAACCTACATGACCGGTGAGTTCTTTCAGTTACTCACCCGCCAAAGCATTCTGAGCGAATCCGTGGAGGCACCCGAACCCCTGATCGAATCCCAGGGCAGTGAAATCTCAGGTAAAACCGCCGAGGCTTTTCGGCAAGGCCTGAACTATTCGGCAGACACCCATCTGCTGCATTCCTTATTTTCGGTACGCACCGGTTACCTTTTCGGGAAACAGGACAAAGCCAGTAACTTCTATTTCCTGAGCGGTCTGCTGATCGGTGCCGAACTCAATAACTTGAAAGCGGACAAGACCACCCCCGTATTACTTTGCGGTGGCAGCAAGATGTCTCCTTTCTACAAGCTGGCATTGCACCAGCCCCGGATGCCTGAGAAAATAGTCATTGTTCCACCCGAAGCGGCAGACCTTTCCGCTTTGCATGGACAGCTGGTGATCGCCACCTGACCGGTTAAACAGGTCGCCTTCCTCGAATAATGTTGATAAGAATAGCGATGATTGCAATTACCAGCAGGATATGGATCAATCCTCCGACAGAATACGCAAAGAAGCCAACTAACCAGCCAATGATCAGGATGACCGCGATGATATAAAGCAAACTGTTCATAACAAAAGAATTTAGTTAAGTAGTGTGTGGCAATAACTATTCCATAAAAACAAATATTAAGCTATTCACACCCCCGCCTCACCTGGGGCAGCAAGGCTACAGCTGCGTAAATTAATACCGTTTAGCAAGTCATTTCCATGCGGGAAAGATGCGGGAAAGATGTTTCCTGAATTGGCAGGATTTTTCCTTGCTACTCACGTATAACTCCTTAATATCATGACAACACCAGCATTTAAAGGTCCGGGGCAGAACAGAGTCAGCGATGGCAAAAAAGCTGAAGGGAACCCTCGTTCCATCCAGCGTGCTTCTGCGGTGAAAGAATCCCTGCCTGAAGAATATCCTCCAAGAGAAATGATCTATGTACGTGGGAAAAAGAACATAAAAATAAAGTCAAATGGAAACGCAAAGGAATGATCCACAACAGCCCGATCCCCGGCGGAATGATCCGAACCGGCAAGATCCGGAAGAACCCAAAAAAAATGATCCAACCCGGCGGGAACCCGATATCAACGAGCCCATCGCCCGCAAGGAACAAAATCGCCCCGGCGATCAGAACAGGTCTGGCGATCAGAACAGGCCCGAAGGGCAGAACAGGCCAGGAGAACAAAACCGTCCGGAAGATCAAAATCGGCGCCAGGAACAATAATAGAGGGTTCCACCCGCTACTTATGAGAAGAATGGCTTTCCAGGCATCCCCGCGAAAGTCATTCTTTTTTGTTTAATTCTTTCAGTAAGTTTTGAAATCTTCTCTTTGTAACAAGGCCTATGCTTTACATTTGCTGAGGACCGTGCATGAAAAACTATTTCAAAGTAAGCGGGTTATTTATGGAAATGCCCTCCATGCATGACCGCCCGGAAGATCACGCGTAACATCCGACTTTATTTTTACAGGCAAAAAGCATTGTTTCATCGTAATTACCGGCTTTTTATGGTAGGGCAGGTGCTTTCGCTGACCGGTACATGGATTCAGCGGCTGGCCATGATGTGGCTGGCTTACCAGTTGACCGGTTCGGAATTCCTGCTGGGCATGGTTGCCTTCTGTGAGCAGATCCCCATTCTGCTGGTAGCCCCGATTGCCGGTGTGTACGCTGACCGCTGGAACAAGCACAGAGCACTCATTTTTATTGAAGGATTCGGCATGTTGCAAGCCATCCTTCTGGGTGTCCTGACCCTTACCGGCGTAGTAATGGTGTGGCATATTATTGTGCTTAGTCTGTCGCTCGGGCTGATTAATGCCTTTGAAATCCCCGTGAGACAGGCTTTCGTGGTAGATATGGTAGATCACAATAAAAAAGCCCTTGCCAGTGCCATTGCACTGAATTCAACTACTTTCAACCTTTCCCGCCTGATAGGCCCTTCGGTAGCCGGTATTCTCATCAGTGCGGCCGGAGAAGGTTGGTGTTTTATAATTAATGGCATCAGCTATGGCGCGGTGATGACATCCCTGTTTCTCATGAGAGTATCCACAGAGGTTTATTACTCGGTTTCCGGTGAGGCTGTTATGGATCGCCTGAGGGAAGGGATTCGGTATATTTCTTCCCGTCAGGGCATGCGTAACTTATTGTTGCTGCTGGCTTTGATCAGTTTTGCCAACGCATCCCTCCGGACGCTGGCGCCGGTCTTTGCTGAAAATGTGTTGCATGGCGACGCCAAAACCCTGGGCTATCTAATGAGCGCTGCCGGTGTGGGAGCCATCCTCGGCGCTTTATATCTGACTAATAGCCGGACCGTGCGGACGATGGTCCGTATCGTATCAAATACCGGCATCCTGCTGGGAATCAGTATTGTTTGCTTTGCGCTTTCCGAGCAACTCTGGTTTTCGTTGCTTTTCATCGCCATTGCCGGCTTGTCCCAGATGCTTCACACCGCTTCCACCAATACCTTACTGCAACTCTATACTGATGACGACAAAAGGGGGCGTGTCATGAGTTTTTACACAGTCTGCCTTCAGGGCACGATGCCCCTGGGAAGCCTGGCAGCAGGTTCCATCGCCGGTATTGCTGGCGGCCCCTGGGCAATGGGGATCATGGGAGGCATTTGTCTGGTCGCTGCGCTGATGTACCGGAAAATACATCCTTCGCAGCCGTCGGGCAAAAAAATTTGACAATCCTCCGCAATTTGTAGAAATTGCTGCAAATAGTAAGCTATGTTCAAGATTTCTATTGTCCCTAAAAAGTTTTCCTGGAACAAAGCATTTGATGGTATCTTTTTTATCAGAGATATGTATCCTTGCAAACCTGATTGAGGAAGACTATTGTTTTCCTTAAGTTTGTCCGGATGACTGGGTTCCTTTTTCTTCGGGTTAAGCAGATCATTCGGGAAGCGCCGGAGGCAGCGACTTTCGTTCTTGAGCATAGCGAACACGTACCCTATAAAGCCGGGCAGTTTCTGACGCTTATTTTTGAGCGCCACGGGAAGGAGATCCGGCGTTCTTTTTCGTTGAGCTCTTCTCCCGAGGTTGATCCTGATCTTCGGATTACGGTAAAACAGGTAGAGAACGGAGAGTTTTCGAGGTATTTGCTGAAATCGCTGAAGGTAGGGGATCGGTTGAAAGCGATTTACCCTGCGGGTCGGTTTATCCTGCCTGAAACCATTTCCGGGCCGGCTGATGTATTCCTTCTGGCAGCCGGCAGTGGGATTGTTCCTGTTTTTTCGATCCTTAAGACACTTCTTGCCGGTTATCCAGGTGTTAAAACGACTCTGATCTATAGTAACTGGTCAGAACAATCCACCATCTTCAGGGATGAGATTAACACGTTGTCGGAAAAATATCCTTCGAAATTGAAAGTGCTGCATGTGCTGAGTCATCCCGGGAATGAGCTAGGCCCCGGACAGGCAATTCACGGTCATTTGAATAATCAGCTTTTGGAAAGACTGGTAGAGCAATACCTGAATTTTGATAAAAGTAAGTCATTGTTCTTTATTTGCGGGCCTTTTACCTATATGCGGATGGCGCAGATCACGCTGAGAGTAGCCGGTTTTCGTCAGGAACAGCTTCACAAGGAGAATTTTATCGTTAACGAACCCCTGCCGCCACGCTTTACGTTTCCGGAGGGGCCGTATCCCCGCGAAGTAGTGCTGGTAAAAGGGGAACGGACCGAACATTTTCCGGTGGCCGAAAGGCAAACAGTGCTGGATGCAGCTTTGCAGGCTGGGATTGACCTGTCCTATAGTTGCAATGCAGGAGTTTGCGCCACCTGTACGGCCAGGTGTGTTAGTGGTGAAGTAAAAATGTCGGTCAACGAAGTGCTTAC
>DATCYD010000098.1:0-9925 GCA_036570465.1 Anseongella sp. | reverse complement strand
CAGTCCGCATCGTTGAACAACTGTTTCACCGCTGAGGATACCATCGGGCCCCTCCAGGGAATCGCCTGTCCCGGTGTGGCGAAAAAGCCAATAGACAGTAGCTTGATGCCGTATTTTTCGATAGGAAGCATGCGATGCTTCCCGTTTTCGGTTTTCACATTTGGCCGGGCCCCCATCACGCCGAACATCATCGGGATGGACGGACCATAAATATCAGCGTCCAGCAATCCTACCTTTGCGCCGGTTTTATGAAGTGCTAGTGCCAGGTTGCTTGCTACAGTGGATTTACCCACACCTCCCTTTCCCGAAGAAACGATGAGAATGTTCCTGATGTTGGGGAACATATTCGCATTCCGGGTGGTAACCCGGGCGATCATTTTCACTTCCACGGTAATATCCGGAGACACGTATTCAGCGATGGCTTTCCGGCAGTCCTTCTCAATCATTGCCTGAAGAGGACAGGCCGGAGTAGTTAGTACCACCGTAAAACTTACTTTGCTACCCTCCACCATCACATCTTCAATCATGTTCAGGGTAACCAGGTCTTGTTTCAGGTCAGGCTCCTGCACATGGCTCAGGGCATCAAGTATCTGTTGTCTGGTATAATTCATGCTCAACGCTGCATTGTTTTTATCACACAACAAGCAATCGCTTAGATTGTTCGCCGCATGAATTTACTTATTTTAGTGTTGTTTTGAACAAAGAGGAACTCAAGAAAAGGCTGCAACAGGCGTGGCAACAGGCGGGACTGGCATGGAAACGCCTGCAACCAGCGGGTCTTCACCTGGCGACCTGGCTGAAACGCCGCTGGTGGATTCCATCCATATTAGTGGCGCTGGCGTGCGGTGCGCTCGTTTACGCCCTCTCGGTCCGGGACGGCATCCTCCGGGAACGCCTGGCAGCCGTACTGGCATCACAACGTGAAAAAGGCCTGGACATCCACATCGGAGAATCCGGTTTTGCCGGCCTGAGCACGGTTCGTTTCCGTGATATTTCCGTGGTACCGCGCAACCGGGACACCCTTCTGACACTTGAAGAATGCTACGTAAGCATCAGGATCATCCCTCTCCTTTTTGGCAACCTGAGACTGGATGAACTCTCCGTGCGGGACGGCCTCCTCCACCTGGTACGGCGTGACAGCGTGACCAATATCGATTTCTTCCTGAAGAGAAAACCGGCGGCTGACACCGCGGACACCGACATTGGGGGTACGGAATCCCTGGCGGCCGGCACGACCTCGGCTTCCACCGATATCGGAGCGCTGGCTCACCGCCTGCTCACCCGGGCGCTGTACCGCATTCCGGACAACATGGAAGTCCGCAATTTTCTCCTTCAGATTGATGACGACTCCCTGAAGGCCGAAATATTGGCAAAAGAAGTAAGAATGGTAAATGAAAAGCTGGAATCAACCTTTGTCCTGAACCGAGGCGAAGCTACCTGGCACCTGAGCGGACGGGTGGAACCCTCAGACCGACAACTAAACCTCCGCTTTTACGCCGACGATCGTAAATTTGAGATGCCTTATCTTTATGATAAATACCAGCTAAAACTAAGCTTTGACGACATCACCACTTCCATGGAAGAAGTCCGGTACGAAAACGGTGAGTTGGCCATCAAAGGCTCATGGGGAGTCAATGGGCTGCTGATAAACCATCCGAAGATCGCCACCGGAGATGTGTATGTGGAATCGGCATCAGTGGACGCACTCATGCGTTTCGGCACCAATTGGGTGAGCCTGGACAGCACCTCCACAGCATCCCTGAAGGATATCCATTTTCACCCCTATCTCAAATATACCCTTCGCCCACAAAAAATCTATGAACTGGGAATCCACAGTGAAGACATGGAAGCCCAGGCTTTTTTCGACTCCTTTCCGCGCGGGCTGTTTGAAACCCTGGAAGGGATGAAGGTAAAAGGACAACTAAGTTATCACCTGGATTTCAAACTCAACGATAGCATTCCTGATTCACTGACCTTTCACTCAGCACTGGTTCCACACGATTTTGAAATCACTAAGTTCGGAAGAGTAGATTTCCGGAAGATAAACGGCCCGTTTGTACAAACCCCGTACGCCGGTGGCAAGGCACTGACCTCCTTCACTTTGGGCCCTTCCAATCCTGATTTCACGCCCCTGGACCAAATATCAGACTACCTGAAAGACGCCGTAAACACAGCCGAAGACGGCAACTTCTTCGGACATCAGGGATTTAATGAGGACGCCTTCCGCTCCTCCATTGCACTGAATTACAAAACGCGCGAATTCGAACGGGGCGGAAGCACAATTTCCATGCAACTGGTCAAAAACGTCTTCCTCGACCGCCAAAAAACAGTAGCCCGCAAGCTCGAAGAACTGATGATCGTCTGGCTGATCGAACACGAACACCTGGTCAGTAAGGAACGCATGTACGAGGTGTATTTAAACGTGATTGAATGGGGACCGGAAATATACGTAATTGGTCCCTCCTCAGAATTGTATTTTTCCAAAACCCCCGCAGAACTATCGCTGGCAGAAAGCATTTACCTGGCCAGTATTGTACCCAGTCCGGCCCGCTTTAGCTGGCACTGGAACGGAGACGGCACCATCCGGTCTTCCAGGCACTGGTACTACAAACTGATCCGCGATATTATGTTGCGTCGCAACTGGATTACCGATGCCGAAGCCGGCAATTATTTTTACGGCCTGCGATTGAATGGCCCCGCCGAAGTCTGGGTAGCCGGCAATTCCACTGAAGGCGCCGAAGAACCCGATACCCTTGACTTTATCTTACCCCCGGAAGATTGGCTTTACAATGATAGTTTCTAGTTTCGTTGCGACGCCAAACGCGTCGAAACTTATACGTTGGCTTTTTTGATAACTTCTAATGTTTTTTTGAGGCCGGTTTCGGCAATTCTTTGAAGGTCTTGTTTCCAGTATTCGGGATTGTAGAGTTCCAGGGAGACACAACCGGTGAAGCCTGTGGCTTTCAGGTCTTTCAGGATATCGGTGAGCGGAAGGATGCCGTCTCCGGGAAATACGCGGTGCTGGTCGCCCAGTTCGGGAAGGGATGGGCTTGCCGGGGCATCGTTGAATTGAAAGATTGCGATCGCGTTTCCTTTTAGCATTTTCAGGGATTCAAAGCCGCCTTCGCTGATGTACATGTGATATACATCAGGGATCACCATGGCATGGGGGTGGTTGGCGTCCATGGCCACTGCTGTTGCCTGGCCGAGGGTTTTTATCGGGAAGTATTTTACAAATACCAGAGCGGGGTGAAGATTGTAGTCGTTCATTCCCATTTCAATGATGTCCCGGTAGCGGGCGGCCACCCATTTGATGTCGTAGTTGTCGCCTACGGTATTGGGGATGGTTTGAACGTGCTCCGCACCAATGTCAGCGGCCATGCGCATGCGGCGGCGGGTGTCTTTTAATGATTCTTCCCACTTTTCTTTCGTGGGTGGGAGTGCGTTCCACAAGCCAATCATGCTGGGCACAAAGAGGCCGAGGTCCCGGATTTCCTTGCCCAGGTCTTTGAGGTTTCCGCCTTCGGCTTCGAATTTTTCCAGTTCGCTGTCCCAGGGCTCAATGGCATCGTATCCGGCAGAGGCGGCTATTTTTACTTTTTCTTTGAGAGAGGCGGGCCGGATGGTGGCAGTATCCAGACAAATGGGCCAGGGGCTCCCGCCTTTCTGGTATCTCTTTTTTCTCCTGGTGGTTTCTTCCGGGGTTGCCGGAACGGCTGTGGCATTTCGAACCCCAACTGTTCCTGCGGCCAGTCCGGCGAGGGCTCCGAGTGAAATAAATTTTCTGCGTTCCATTTCTATCGTTTAGTTAAGAAGGTGGCAAACTACGAATTTGGCGGAAAACGCCCAATCCTTTCCTGAGGAATTAATGATTTTACGGTGAAAAGGTACATTCGCATTTCGTTGTTCCATAAGCCGGCGCCGCGGGTTTACACGAAGAAATAAACCGAAAACCGAGTACTGTAGGGCAATAATCAGTGTCTGCAGCGCCGGCCTCTGGACATAGGTAAACATGAGGCCTGACGCCTTCGAAATACAAAATAAAGATACGGTATTCCATCATGGCTTGCAACAATTTTCTTAAACCAATAGGTTTTGAATTATGCTCTATGGTTTTAATTCAAAAGTTTTTTGTTCTTTGATAACGATTTATTAATTTTAACGCCGTACATTATCTAAAAATTAAACCTAAGCGACACGTTTATGGGAGACACTTCGAGCTCCATAATTCGGGAGAACATCCGGCATTTGCGGCAGGAAAAAAGATATTCTCAGGAATACATGGCAATTTGCCTCACTGTTTCACAAAACGCCTACAGTAAATTGGAACGGGGACTTACCAGACTGACATTTGAACGACTTTCTGCGATCGCCAACATACTTGGAACTTCGGCGGAAGAACTAATGAGAAATGCCGGCGCTGAATAGCCGGCATTTCTCTGATGATCTGCAAAAGCAGGGTACACTTTTTGATCCCAGCAGTTGGGCGCTCCTTTGCTGTTGGTGCCGCCGATCATTTCGGTGGCTGCCGCATACTATGTAAGGCTAAATAAGCTATTTCATAATGCAACATTTGTGTTACTATTCTTAGTGTAACAATAAAACACGCCCTCTTAATGGAAGTATGTAAGAATGTTCAAACATATAATTGGTTTGGCGAAGATTTTCATTAACTTTAGCCCTGCTTTCGGGCGAATCTTTATCCAATGAGACTGTGAATTATAGGGTATTAAATTATATTATCGGAATCGCGGCTGGCTGTGTAGCAATGGCTGGTTGTAATCGTCCCCAGGCTGGGAGTCCGATGGCCTCAGGAAAACTGCCGGACAAGGTTGATTTCAATTTCCATGTGAAGCCGGTGCTTTCGGACCGTTGCTTCGCTTGTCACGGGCCCGACGACAATGCCCGCGAGGCTGATCTGAGACTCGATCTGGAAGAAAGCGCTTATGCTGCGTTAAAGGAGATGCCCGAAGCGCATGCCATTGTACCGGGCAAGCCCGGCCAGAGCATGGTGTACCTGCGGATTACTTCAGACGATCCCGATCTGAAGATGCCGCCGCCTTCTTCCAACCTGGAGCTGAGTGATTACGAAATCCGTCTGATTGAGAAATGGATCCGCCAGGGAGCCGAATATGAGAAGCACTGGGCGTTTGTTTCACCCGAAAAACCTGAAATTCCTGAAGTAAACCATCAGGGGTGGCCCCGGAACGATATCGACCGGTTTGTGCTGGCCAAAATGGAACAGGTGGGGCTGGAGCCGAATGAACAGGCTGATAAGGAGCATTTATTAAGAAGGGTATCGATAGACCTGACCGGGCTTCCACCCGAACTTGAAACGATGGATGCCTTTCTGGCCGACGAATCGCCGCAGGCCTATCAAAAGGTGGTGGAAAGGCTCCTGGCTTCACCCGCCTACGGGGAAAAGATGGCCCTGCACTGGCTGGATGTGGGACGTTATGCCGATTCATATGGTTATCAGGATGATGATCGCCGCACGCAGTGGCCATGGCGCGACTGGGTGATCCATGCTTTCAACGAGAACATGCCTTATGATCAGTTCCTGCTCTGGCAGCTGGCCGGGGACATGCTGCCCAATGCCAACAAGGAACAGATCCTGGCCACAGCCTTTAACCGCAATCATAAATATACGGAGGAGGGCGGGGTTATCGTAGAGGAATACCGCGTTACCTATAACATTGATAAGACCAATACCTTTAGCAAAGGGATCCTGGGCATTACCATGGAATGCGCCCAGTGCCATGATCATAAATATGATCCGTTCTCCCAGAAAAATTACTACGAGCTGTACGCCTTTTTTAATAACACGCCTGAAAAAGGCCTGGAAGGGTTGGTAGGCTCCAAGCCGGCGAAAACGCCGATCATGTACATTACGGACGAGGATGTGCAGGGAGTGCTTGATTTTGTGAACAAAACGGACACAGGGCGCATGATGGTTTCGGTGATGGATGAATTAGATTCGTTGCGTAAGACCTATATTCTGAAACGAGGGGTATATGACGCCCCCGGAGAACGGGTGTTCGCCAGTACGCCTGAATCGATTTTGCCGCTGGACACGACCAAATACTCCCGTGACCGGCTGGGGCTGGCTAAATGGACTATCAGCAAGGACAATCCGCTGACTGCCCGTGTGTATGTCAATCAGCTGTGGAACGTGATCTTCGGACGGGGAATTGTGGAAACCACCGGCGACTTCGGCGCACAGGGCAAACTTCCCTCCCATCCCGAGTTGCTGGATTACCTGGCGGTTTCGTTCATGGAGCATGACTGGGATATTAAATGGCTCATAAAAGAAATAGTGACTTCGGCGACCTATCAGCAGTCGGCTAAGATCACCGATAAGAAATTGCATGCTGATCCGGACAACGTTTATATGGCGCGTGCTTCCCGGCTACGCCTGCCGGCTGAATTGATTCGTGATCAGGTGCTGGCCAGCAGCGGCCTGCTGATGCGCGAGCTGGGCGGACCCAGCTTCAAGCCTTACCAGCCAGATGGTATTTGGGAGGTGACTTCTTCGGGACGGGGCACACTGGCACGTTATGTACAGGATCACGGCAAGGATCTTTACCGCCGTGGCATATATGGGTTTATCAAACTCACCGTTCCGCCCCCGAGTATGCTTATTTTTGATGCCAGCAACCGCGATCAGTGTGAGGTGGAACGGCAACGGACCAACACGCCGCTACAGGCACTGGTAATGATGAATGACCCCACCGTACTGGAAGCAGCAAGGGTCCTTTCAGGCACATTGCTGCAACACAAGGAACTTTCTTCCCGGGAGCGGATTATCCGCGCCTTCCGCCGGATCCTTTGCCGGAGTCCGCAGGAAAAGGAGCTGAAGCTGCTCACCGAGTTCTTCGACCAGGAGCTGGAACGATACGGAAACAACCCTGAAGATGCCGCGGCTTTCCTGAAGGTGGGTGAATATCCCTACCGCAATGGATTGGATGCAGTGCAGCATGCGGCGCTGATGTCGCTGGTACACGGAATTTACAATCTGGAGGAAACGATCACCAGAAGCTGATCGTCCCTTGATAATGATTTAAAAGATGAAAAAGGATCCTATCCACCAGGCTATTCTGGAATCACGTCTGAAAGTGAACCGCCGGCAATTTCTTTCCCGCATGAGCGTGGGAATCGGAAGTGCTGCGCTGGGTTCGCTGCTGATCCCGGATCTGTTCTCCCGTGCGGCTGCCGCCGGAGATGACTTTATTCCCGGGGTGCCGCACTTTGCGCCCAAGGCAAAGCGGGTGATCTATTTGTTTCAGAGCGGGGCGCCCTCGCAGTTAGAATCGTTTGATTACAAGCCCCGGTTGCGGGAGATGATGGGCCAGGATCTGCCAGATTCGGTCCGTGGCGGGCAGCGCCTGACAGGCATGACCGCCGGACAGGCCAGTTTCCCCCTGGTAGGTTCTTACTACGACTTTAAACAGTACGGAGAGGCCCGTGCCTGGGTTAGTGATTTGTTCCCCTATACAGCAAAGGTAGTGGACGATATTTGCATCGTCCGGTCTCTGCACACTGAGGCCATCAACCATGACCCGGCCATTACCTTCTTTCAGACTGGGGCCCAGCAGGGAAACCGCCCAAGCATGGGGGCCTGGCTGAGCTATGGCCTGGGAAGTGAGAATGAAAATCTGCCCGCCTTTTGTGTGCTGGTTTCCAAGGGAAAAGGAAACGGACAAGGCGTGTATTCCAAGCTTTGGACCAACGGATTCCTGGATTCTGTTCACCAGGGCGTGCAGTTTATGCCCGGACCTGATCCGGTGCTTTACCTGGGGCACCCCCCGGGCACTGATGGCAAAAGCAGACGGGCCCTGCTGGATAAGCTTGGTGATCTTAACAACCTGCAGTTCGAAGAATTTGGCGACCCGGAGATTACCGCCAAGGTACAGCAATATGAAATGGCATACCGCATGCAGACTTCGGTTCCTGATGTTACCGATCTTTCCGGTGAGCCCGATCATGTGATCAAGCTTTACGGACCGGATTGTCTGGTGCCCGGTACCTATGCCGCTAACGCCCTGCTGGCCAGGCGGCTAGTAGAAAAGGGAGTGCGCTTTGTACAGCTATACCATCAGGGATGGGATCAGCATGGCAACCTGCCCAATGAAATGGCCGGTCAGGCACGCGATGTGGATCAGGCGTCGGCAGCCCTGGTGACTGACCTCAAGCAGCGAGGATTGCTGGAAGACACCCTCGTTATCTGGGGCGGTGAGTTTGGACGTACCAACTATTGTCAGGGACACCTGGAATTTAATAATTACGGTCGGGACCACCATCCCCGGGCCTTTTCTATGTGGATGGCCGGTGGTGGGATCAAACCCGGGCTCGTCTATGGGGAAACCGATGAGTTTGGTTACAACATCGTCAAAGACCCCGTGCATATTCATGATTTCCATGCTACCATATTGCACCAGCTTGGGCTCAATCATGAACGGTTGACTTACAAGCACCTGGGGAGACGATACCGCCTCACCGACGTGGCAGGAAAAGTCATTGATGGATTAATTGCTTAATAACGAATAAAACAAATTTATGGAGCGAAGAAGCTTTATCAGGAAAACGGCGGTGCTTGCCCCGGGAATCCTTATTGCCAAAGATCTTTTCAGCATGAAAAAACCAGGCAAGGTATATGGTCATAATGAAATGAAGTACGTGCAGGAAGAAGGATGGGGGATACTTGACTCCAGCCGCTTCCCAGTAAAAGACTGCCATGAGATGGTGCAAGATAAGAAAGGGCGGATCGTACTGCTTACTAATGAGGTAAAGAATAACATCCTGGTCTATAATAAGTCTGGAAAACTGAAAGACAGCTGGGGACATGAATTTCCCGGTGCGCATGGCCTGACCCTGACCCGGGAAGGTGGTGAGGAGTTCTTTTTCATTACCGACACCTCCCGCCATCAGGTTTTCAAAACCACGACCGATGGCAAGGTGCTGATGACCATCGACTACCCGGCTGAGACAGGACTGTACGAGAAAAAGGAACAATTCGTACCTACCGAAACCACCGTCGCTCCCAACGGCGATTTTTACATTGCCGATGGATATGGCCAGCAGCATGTGATGCAATATGATTACAATGGAAAGCTCAAAGCTCATTTCGGTGGAAGAGGAGATGGTGATGCTCACCTGGATAACGCACACGGTATTTGTGTGGACTATCGCGGGGAAGGGGACCCTACCTTGCTTGTCACTGACCGCACCCGTTGTTGTTTTAAACGGTTCAGCATGGAAGGGAAGCTGCTGGATGTCATCAAGTTACCAGGAGCATGCGTATGCCGCCCGGTAATCAAGGGCGATTATCTGTATGCGGCTGTATTGCGTTCGCCGGACATGAAACTTGCAAATTCCGGTTTTGTGATCATCATTGATAAGGACAACAAAGTGGTTTCCAACATTGGTGGAACCGAACCGGTATATCAGAACGGTGAGTTGCAGGTGATGCAGCAGGAAATTCCTTTGTTCAAACACCCTCATGATGTTTGTGTAGATGATGACGAGAACATTTATGTGGCGCAATGGGCATCCGGAAAGGTATATCCGTATAAATTCAAAAGGGTTTAGAGACAAACTAACAAGCTGACCGCGGCCGCCAGGGTCTTTCATATATGAAGCTGCTGAAGAATATTACCCTCAACCTCATTCTGGGGCTGAACGTTTTCATCCTGTTTTTTTTGTTGGCCGAAGGACGTATTGTGATCCCGCCGGCCTTGCAGGTTTTGGGTCGGATGCATCCCTTGCTGCTGCACTTTCCCATTGTGTTGCTGTTCCTGGCGCTGGTGTTCGAAGTGTTCAACGGATACCTGAACGAGGATTCCACCCCTTCGGCCGTGAAGGATCCCGGCTCTTCAAAGACAAGTCCGGCGGGCAGGAACGCGGTCACTCTCCTGCTGTACGGTGG
>DATCYD010000097.1:0-1990 GCA_036570465.1 Anseongella sp. | reverse complement strand
GGAAATGGAAGAAGGCCGCAAAGGTGAACTATGCGGTCAGCGGCAACAGGCTCGAAATCCGGGTTCCCCGCAAGGTGCTCGGTGCCGGAGATCACATCGATATGGAATTCAAATGGTCGGACAACATGCAGCGAGAAGGGGACATCATGGATTTCCTGCTGAACGGCGATGTGGCACCCTTTGGAAGATTCAATTACCATTATAAGTTGACAGATTAACAAATATGACCGTATTACCCGCATCCGGAAGATATTCAATCTTCCCCAACCTTCTTCTTCTGGTTCTCATGACATTGCCGGCCGTGAAACCTGCCCTGGCCCAACCGGTGCCACCGGCCTCTATACTACCTCCGGTTTTTGGAGACAATTACAAAGACCTTACCCAGGACGATCCGCGGGTGCGCAAATACATTACTCCATTGAGGATCGTTTGGCAGTCGGACGAAAGTGAGAAAACCATTGAGAATGAACAGAAACTACTGAAGCCCGGCAACGGTCAGGCAGAGTTGATCAATAATGACCTGTGCATTCTTCGCAGCACGGCCACTGAAAAACCTGGCATTCTGCTGGATTTTGGAAAAGAGCTGCACGGCGGCCTGGAACTGGTTACCGGAATGATGAAGAGCAAAGACCCGGTGAAAGTCCGGATCCGTTTCGGCGAGTCGGTCAGCGAGGCCATGTCTGACATTGATACGGTGAACGGCGCCACTAACGACCATGCCATGAGGGACTTCATCGTAGAGCTTCCCTGGCTGGGAGCGCTCGAGGTAGGTAATTCAGGCTTCCGCTTTGTTCGGATTGATCTGGTGGATCCGAATGTGGAATTATTGTTAAAGGAGGCCAGGGCGGTCTTTATTTACCGGGATATCCCTTACCTGGGCTCTTTTAAATGCAATGATGATCGGTTGAATGAAATCTGGGAAACCGGCGCCTATACCGTGCATTTGAACATGCAGCAATACCTCTGGGACGGCATCAAGCGGGACCGGCTGGTATGGGTAGGAGACCTGCATCCGGAAGTAATGACCGTTAACACGGTCTTTGGTTATAACGAAGTGGTGCCCCGGAGCCTGGATCTGATCCGCGACGCCACCCCATTACCGCAGTGGATGAACGGCATTAGTTCGTATTCGCTATGGTGGATCATTATTCATCGTGACTGGTATTTGTATCACGGCGATCTGGAATACCTTCAGGAGCAAAAGGAGTATCTGACGGGGTTGCTTGATTTGCTGGTGACCAAGATCGACGGTAACAAGGAAGCTCTCGACGGCCACCGTTTTCTGGACTGGCCTTCGAGTGAGAACCCGGAAGCAATTCATGCCGGTTTGCAGGCGCTTATGGTAATGGCCCTGGATGCTGGCGCCACCCTGAGCCGTGTACTGGGTGAGAATTCAACTGCTAGCCAATGTGAAAGCGTCGAAGACCGGCTGCGGAAACACGTGCCTCCCCACGGAGGTTCCAAGCAGGCAGCCTCTTTGTTAACCCTGGCTGGCATGATGGACGGTGAAAAGGCGAATAAAAAAGTAATCGCTGTTGGCGGGGCGGAAAACTTTTCTACCTTCTATGGCTATTATATGTTGCATGCCCAGGCGGTTGCCGGCGATTATCAGGGCGCCCTGGATAATATTCGTACTTACTGGGGCGGTATGCTGGATTTGGGCGCCACCACTTTCTGGGAAGACTTTGACTTATCCTGGCTTGAAAACGCCGCCCCGATCGACGAAATCGTACCGGAAGGCAAAACCGATGTCCATGCGGCCTATGGCAATTATAGTTATAAGCAGCTTCGTCATAGCCTTTGCCATGGATGGGCTTCAGGACCAACGTCCTGGCTGACCCGTCATGTGCTGGGTGTCAGCGTAGTAGATCCCGGTTGCCGTACCATTCGGGTTGAGCCGCACCTGGCCGACCTGGAATGGGTGGAAGGAACCTTTC
This sequence comes from Anseongella sp., assembly GCA_036570465.1. Lineage (GTDB taxonomy): Bacteria > Bacteroidota > Bacteroidia > Sphingobacteriales > Sphingobacteriaceae > Anseongella. The sequence goes on along the minus strand of DATCYD010000097.1, from coordinate 53 downwards.
CAACTCCTTACGGCGTTGTAAAAATAAAACATACCAAAGGGTCTGATGGAAAA
>DATCYD010000096.1:0-6090 GCA_036570465.1 Anseongella sp. | reverse complement strand
CTTCCAGGACCGATTGAAAGTTGACAATACCGTCCAGCCTGCTGTCTTCGACCCCGGTGCTGCCCTTTTGCTGCTTTTCCCTGCTGCTTAAGGCAAGAACAAGCTGCAGGTATGATCGTAACACGGGCGCGTTCTCCTGGTCCCTTAAATCAAGCTGCCGCATTTTGCCAAGAATATTCCCGATCTCTCCGAACAGCTGTTTAGACACGGGTACATATGGCTGCTGGTAGATATTATTAAAGAGAATTCCGTTGCAGGCCACCTCCTTTTTGTGATATTCTATGCAGTAAAAGTCACCGTGAAACTGGATCTGATCCACCGGCGACGGCACCATCCGCCATTGCAGAAATTGATACGGTGATAGAAATAACAGATTACGGCCATTGCACTCATAATCTGTGAAATCGATAGTAAATGATGCCTTCCCTTCGAAAGTAAATATAAAATAATAAGGTTCCCTGACTTCTTTCGGGGAGCCGGAATGAACTCGCTCGATGCTGATCAGTGAATGCATATGGGTAATTAACGATTTTGCTGCCGGGCCTTTCGCTTCTCCATGACGTCCATGTACGCTTTCAGGTACTTTTGGTCGTTGGCCTCACTGTCGCCGTATGTTTCCCGGATTTCGGTCAGCTTTTGGTGCATTTGCTCCCGCACTTCCTTGTATTCCGGATCTTCATATACATTATTCATTTCATGTGGATCTTTTTCAAGATCATAGAGTTCCCATTCATCCACGTCATAATAAAAATGGATCAACTTATACCGATCGGTGGCGATGCCATAATGTCGTTTGACCATGTGGACTGCAGGATATTCATAATAGGTGTAGTATGCCGCGTCTCTCCATTGATCTGTTTGGCCGCTCACCAGCTTTCTAAATGAATCGCCCTGCATTTCTTCAGGGATCTCCACCCCGGCATAATCAAGAAAAGTGGGTGCGAAATCAAGGTTTTGGACGCGTTGTTTGATCCGTGTGCCGGCCTTGATCTCTTTTGGATAGCGGATAACTAACGGCGTCCTGAAGGATTCTTCGTACATAAAACGTTTGTCAAACCAGCCGTGTTCACCCAGGTAAAAACCCTGGTCGGAGGTATAAACCACAATGGTGTTTTCCGCCAGTCCATGCTCGTCAAGGTAATCCAGAACCCGTCCGACACCGTCGTCAACCGACTGGACCGTGCGCAGGTAGTCTTTCAGAAAGCGGTTATACTTCCATTCGGCCAATTCCTTTCCGGAAAGACCGGCTGCTTTCATGGCCTCGTTCTTAGGCGTATATGCATCCAGCCATGCTTTTCGCTGATGGTCATTCATCCGCTCCAGCTGATTCTCAAAACCAGTGCTATCTCCCTGTGGATCAACTATCAATTTGAAATCATGCCCCCATTGAGCATGGGTGTTGATTTCCATTTCCTGTTCCCTGGCGGCGGTACCGCGTCCCTGATAATCATCGAAGAACGTTTCAGGCAGGTCAAAGGTCTTATCATCAAACAAATGGAGGTACTTTTCGGATGGTTTCCAGTTTCTGTGTGGCGCTTTTTGATGGAACAGCAGGCAAAAGGGCTTGCTTTTGTCCCGTTCCTGATCCAGCCACTTCAAGGCAGATTCTGTGGTGATGTCGGTTACATAGCCTTCGAATCGCTGGCGCTTGCCGTTAACCAGAAAATCCGGATTGTAATACTGACCCTGTCCGGGCAGTACCATTGAGTAATCGAATCCTTGCGGAAGCCCGTCCAGGTGAATTTTTCCAATCAGGGCTGTAGCATAACCGTTCGCCTGTAATATTTTGGGGAAGTTAGGTTGATCCCAGTTGAAAGGTTGCACGTTATCCACTTTTCCGTTAGCGAAACTGTGTTTCCCGGTTAGCATGACCGCCCGGCTTGGCGCACATAGCGAGTTGGTGACACAGGCGCGGGTAAAAATGGCTCCCTCTTTGGCGATCCTGTCAATATTCGGCGTTTCGTTCAACCCGTAACCATAGGCGCTGACCGCCTGGTATCCGTGATCATCACTCATAATGTAGATGATATTCGGCGGGCCATCCTGCGTGGAGCTTTGCTGGTTTCGTGTTTTTACGGGATTGCATGAGGTGGTAAGACAAGCGAAACCCACAATTGCTAAATGTGTACGTATCAATTTCATGCGTCTAAGATAAGTAAGATTTGGAAAGTACAAACGATATAGTATATTTGTACTATATATATATGACAATATTATAATAGTGTAATGATTGACTTCAAGTTGGATCCCAAAACAGGCACCCCATTCTACCGGCAGATTATTGATCAGATCAGATTTGGTATCGCAGCGGGTAAACTGAAAGCCGGGGAGCAATTACCTACCGTTCGGTCATTGGCAGTGGATCTGCAAATCAACCTGAATACGGTAGCCAAAGCCTACCGGGAGTTGGAGATCCAGCGCGTTCTGGAAACCCAGCAAGGCTCCGGGACATTTATCAGCGAAGTAAAGATTTCGCTTTCAGACAAAGAGAAAGGCAACAAACTGAATGAAATATGTAACGAATTCACTTCCATTGCGTTTAGCTATGGATTTTCAATGGATGATTTAATTGACCAACTTCAAAAATCAAAAAAATGAAAACATACAAAAGTGTTAAAAAAGGACTTAATCCCATCTCTACATCAATACTTATCGTGTTGCTGGGCATTTCCGTGGGGGTATATGTAGCGGGATATATTCCTATCCCCGTTTTTGTACTTTTATTATTGATCTCGGTTCTTATCGCCTGCTCCATTCAAATTGCTGACCAGTGGGAGAAGGCGGTGGTGCTGAGGATGGGGAAATACACCGGGCTCCGCGGCCCGGGAATATTCTTTATCATTCCTATTATCGATAAGATTGACAATTACATTGATCAACGGGTACGGGTAACCGATTTTGTGGCTGAGCAAACCTTGACGAAAGACACAGTTCCCGTGAATGTGGATGCCGTGGTGTATTGGACGGTATGGGATGTTCAAAAAGCAGCGCTGGAGGTGCAGGAATACGAAACAGCAGTGGCTTATGTCGCCCAAACGGGACTAAGAGACGTGATCGGAAAACATGAATTGGCCGATCTGTTGCAGGAGAGGGACAAAGTGGCGGAGGTGCTTCAAAAAATGCTGGACGATAACACAAGCCCCTGGGGCATTACCTGCCAGACTGTTGGAATTAAGGATATTGTGATTCCGCAAATATTAGCCGAGGCGATGAGTAAGGAAGCACAGGCGGAAAGAGAACGGCGTGCCAGGGTTATTCTGGGTACCGCTGAAACAGAAATCGCCGAGAAATTCTCAAAAGCAAGTGAACAATACAAGAATAATCCGGTGGCACTACATCTGCGAGGTATGAATATGCTGTTTGAAGGATTGAAGGAAAAGGGATCCATGGTTATCGTCCCCAGTTCGGCACTTGATTCAATGAATCTGGGGGCCATGGGAGGTTTGATTTCTCTTTCGAAAGCGAACGAGCCGAAACAAGAGACAGAGGAAAGGGCATAAAAAAACCACCCGGTAACTGTTACGGGGTGGTTTTTTAACAATATCTGAAAAATGGATTAGATCAATTTTACATTTATTGCGTTGGGGCCCTTCTGGCCTTGCGCTACTTCAAATGAAACCTCATCGTTTTCACGGATGCGGTCTTTCAACCCTGAAGAGTGAACAAATAACTCACGTCCACCGTCCTTGGGAGTAATGAATCCGAAACCTTTGGCTTCATTGAAAAATTTTACTACGCCTTCTTGCATGGTAATTAAAATAAAAAATAAATAAAATATTCAATTGTACTTATGAACAATTGTCCGTAAAGGTAGGGATAAATTATTGGAATTCAGTTTTTTCTTCATTAAATTTTTTGTGTGGGCCGGAAACGAGGCTTGTTCTGTGTTCTCTTCCGTTCAAAAAGCAGTTCCCGGACCTTATCCGGATCTTCTTTTTCCTTTTTCAGATCGAAACGGGTGTTGAATACCTGGTCCCACAGGGTGGAGCTTACTCCGAAACCGAGCTCCTCATCTTTGTAGTGATGAAGGTGATGGTTCCGCCACAGAGGCTTCATCCACTTAAAAGGCGGTGCCCAGGCATGGATGGCATAATGCATACTGGCATAAAGCAGGTATCCGAAAATGAAGCCCGGAAAAAATATGAATGCGTAATCCCGCATGATCAGGTAGAATAAACCGAACAATGCGGAAGCAATAATTACGCTGGGCACAGGGGGCATAAAAAGCCGTTGCCGGTCACGCGGGTATTCATGGTGGTTGCCGTGAAGAGTATATGCGAATTTTCGCGCATTGGGCTGATCGCTGATCCAGTGAAAAATGTAGCGGTGGGCGATGTATTCGAAGAATGTCCAGAAAAACAGGGCTCCTGTGAAAAGCAGGGCAATTGTCAGGATGGTAAAGCCAAGATGCCTATAACTGTACCAAAGCATGTATGCAATCAGGGGGAGGTACATTCCCCAGATAACCAATGGGTGCGTTTTAGTCAGCATCTCAAGATAATCGTTCTTGAAAAGCCTTGCCTGCCCTTTGTTATGGATATTTTTCCCGGCCATTTGTATTTCGTTGTTTTACTACCTTTATTAGGACAATCAAGAGGGGCGCTACCCCTACTATGTAGATTAAAACACCAGCAAATTTAATACATAAAGTCTCTATCCATAGACATTAATCGCGCCAAAATGTTTTTGTTTCCGGGATTTTTTGACTCAGGTTCGTGAAAAATTATCGGTGGTTGATTTTGCCACAAATCTGTTAATTGAAGTATGGAACCGTTCCGTTTTTATCCAACGATGGATAACCATACTTTTTCAGGTACGCGTCTCCGGATAGAAACTCGTCGCCTGTTTCTTTTAACCGGTTCAACAGCAGTTTATCAAGCCTGTCTTGCAGAAGGACATTCTCAGGGAGACCTGCCAGGTTTTTTAATTGATAAGGATCGGCTACATTATCGTAGAGAAGCCAGGGACCACCTAAATCCCGGACATAGGTGTAACGGGGAGTGCGTATCCCTCTGATTTCCTTGCCTCCCTGCTGGCGCGTCCATTGGCCGAAGGGCTGGATACAGTAAAAAAGTGCCAGGCTGTCCTTCGGGGAAGCTTCTTTTCCATGCAAGTACCGTGAAAAGTCAACCCCTTCCACCGACCGGGGAACGCTTACACCGGCAAGACCCAGCAGCGTTGGCATGATATCGTCAGCTCCGACCATCGCGTCGTAGCGCCCAGGCTGAATTCCTGCTTTTCGGCCGTCATAGACAAGAAACGGGACACGGATCGATTCATCGAACGGGCGCTGTTTATTGTAGTGGGCATGTGAACCCATCAGGTCGCCATGATCGGCGGTAAAGAGGATGATCGTATTCTCAAGAATGCCTTCTGCTTTTAGCCTGGAAATAAGGCTGGCGATCATGTCATCCAGGGCTGAGATATGGGCATAATAGCCAGCGAGATCCTTCCTGGCTTTTGAGTGCAGTTTTTCCGGTACGTTCGGCCGGAGTTCGATCGCCGCAGGATCATACATGGCCTTGTATTTTTCCGGCGCCGTATGGTAGGGAGAATGCGGTGTCCCCCAGGAAAGCATGAGGAAAAACGGCTTATCCCCGCTGGCTTGATTACGAATATATTCCCCGGCGTCTTTTGTTTGGGCAATGGCATCGTAACCTTCCCAGTATTTTCTGGTGGTATCGTTGTTGAAGTAGTAGGCGGACTGGTTATAGCTATGCGAACAATTAACGGCCTTCCAGTATTGGAATCCCTGCCGGCGGGCTCCCGGTGGGGTGAATGCCAGCCGGTATTGTCCGTCCAGATGCCACTTCCCGATGTAAGCCGTCTGGTATCCATTTTCAGAAAGTACTTCTGCGATGGTTACTGCCCCAGTGTCCAGCCGCACATCGTTCATGAATATACCGTTGGTCAGCGGACGCTGACCGGTTAGCAGCGAAGCCCGGTAAGGCGTACATACAGGCAGATTAGAAATGGCGTACCGGAAGTTTGCACTTTGCGCAGCCAGTGAATCAATGTGAGGTGTCCGCACGTTCCCGTCGCCAGCATAGCCCAGTGCCTGAGCGCGCAGTTGATCAGCAAGCAGGATGA
>DATCYD010000095.1:0-9904 GCA_036570465.1 Anseongella sp. | reverse complement strand
TATTGGAATAGACTAGCCGGGAGAAAAATATCCGTGATCGCTACATTAGCGCTTGGGGGGGTGTTCTTTGCAATTGCCTGCAGCCGGGATTATGCCGGCCGGACAGACGAAATAATTGCAAACGTTCAGGAAGCTTACGCTCCGGATAAAAGAACCGTATTGTTTACCGCTTCGGCCGAAAATCGGGGTGGGAAAATTATTGTTTCGGGTGAAACAAGTTCACTTCCTGCCAAAAGGGCTTTATTCGCTTTGCTGGATAGTGCAGGGTTGGAAGTGACGGACTCGGTGCGATTGCTCCCCGGAGATGATGTGGGAATGGAACGGTTTGCCATTGCCCGGCTATCGGTCTGTAATTTAAGAGTTGCTCCGGGCCATTCTGAGGAAATGGCTACTCAGGTACTGTTGGGAACGCCTCTTCGTATCCTGAGGGATCAGGGGAGCTGGTTGCAGGTACAAACTCCTGAAGATTATATTGCCTGGACGCAAGGTTCGGGATTGGTCCGGATGGATAGTACCCGGTTTGCTTCCTGGCGGTCCCGGCCCCGGCTGATGTTTACGGCTGATTTTGGTCAGGCTTTTGCGGCGCCCGGTATCAAGGCGACAGATGTAGTAGCACAAGGGGGAAGAGAAACAGTTGCTTCGGTAGGTGACCCTGGCGCCGTAGTCTCCGATCTGGTGATTGGTGATATTCTTGCCTTGAACGGGGAGGATGGAGACTTTTACCGTGTAGTATTTCCCGATGGCAGGAAGGCATTGGTCAGAAAGGACCAGGCAATGCCGCTGACTGAATGGATGCGGGGCCTGGAACCCAGTGGGGAGAATATTTTGCTTGTCGCCCGGCAAATGATGGGGGCGCCTTATTTATGGGGTGGCACTTCGTCCAAGGGGGTGGATTGCAGCGGCTTTACAAAAACCGCCTATTTTATGAATGGGATTATTCTGCCCCGTGACGCTTCCCAGCAGGTGTTGGCCGGAGTTCCGGTGGATATTTATACGGACGATACAGTAAGTATTTCAACTGGTATGGTCCACCTCCGGAAAGGCGATCTGATATTCTTTACCAACGATCCTTCCCGCCGAAACGATGAAAAAGCCAGGATTACACATGTAGGCATCTATATCGAAAACGGGGAATTTATTCATTCGTCAGGTTTTGTACACCGGAGTAGTTTGCTGGATACTGCCGCAAATTACAGCCAGTGGCATGCGTCAACCCTTACCAGGGCAAGGCGAATATTGGGGAGCGGTGCCGGAGTGGGGTTGATCGTTCATCATCCCTTGTATCAAGAAAACTGAGAAAGAGCACCCATTTATACGGGTAAAACGAAACGGGTAGAAGGCGTTATCCTCAGAGATCCAGATGCCGGGCCTGTACGGATTGTCCAAAAAAAGCACTTCCCTGCTTCTCGAAAATCTCCACGGAATTTGTGGTGAAGAAGCGGTAATTGTGCATTTTTTTGCACCGGGCTTCCATTTCAGGATGGCGATTCAGATAATCGGCCAGGCTTTTGGCTACGATGCGCCCTTGTTCCAGAACCCGTACTCCAGCGGGCAGGAATTGCCGGATTTTATTTATCAGAAGCGGATAGTGAGTGCAGCCCATCAGGATCACATCGATGTATGATGATTTCCGCAGCAAGTTATCCATATGTTTCTGAACGAAATAATTAGCGCCTGGGTTATAATGCTCGTTATTCTCTACCAGGGGTACCCACATGGGGCAGGCTTCCTGAAAGACCTTTAAGCGGGGAAAGAATTTTCGGATCTCAATGCTGTACGATTCTGAAGCAACGGTTCCCGGCGTAGCCAGAATACCTATGTGCCCGGAAGAGCTGTATTCTCCAATAACCTCGGTGGAAGGCCGGATAATGCCCAGGACCCGCCTGGTAGGATCGAGTCGCTGCAGATCGTTCTGCTGGATCGTTCGCAGGGCTTTAGCCGATGAGGTGTTGCAAGCCAGGATTACCAGCGGGCAACCCATGTCGAACAATTTTTGAACGCATTCGAGGGTGTATTGGTAAACTGTTTCGTATGATCGGGTGCCGTAAGGCGCCCGGGCGTTATCACCCAGGTACAGATAGTCGTATTCCGGAAGTTCTGCGATAATTTCCCTAAGTACGGTTAGACCACCGTAACCGGAATCAAATATACCGATGGGACCTTGCTCCATAAAGGCAGAAAATTTTATCAGATGTCGAATCTTACGCCAAGACTGAATATTTCTTTAAACTGAATGCGCGGTTTTCCAACATCTTCTCCATCTTTTTTGATGAGAATGTCCTCATCGTAGATCAAAGCGGTGGAAAGATTCGCGCTTATTGCATTGTTGACCCTAAAGATAATAGAATTATCCCAGGAAATGTCAATTTTAGTGGGTTCTTCGTAATCGCCAAACATGTCTAATTTGCTGTTAAAGGTAATGTTTTTGCCTAAACCTTTTGATAGTCTGGCATTTAGACCCATGCCCAGCTGACTTCTGCTATTTCTTCCGTGTTTAATAATGTTTCCAGCTGTATCCAGAACGGCCTTTTCTACACCAAAACGACCCTGATCAGCCAGTTCCTGATCCATTACCAGCGTTATTTTGCCTGCAAGAGGTGACAAAAGGAGAGAAAAAGCCTTGCTGGGCTTATAATCCAGACCCAAGGAGGTTGTTACATACGCTGGTGCCAGGAAATTGGAAACTTTAGTACGGTCGTTGTCTTTGGAATAGTTATAACCCATGTCAAACTGGGTCTTAAAGTTTAGAAGGAACGAAGTGAATAATGTTTCCGTGGTTTTGTGACCAATTTTGGAAGTAAACTCTACTCTGTCTTCACTTTTTCGGATCACATCAAGCCCCTGGAAACTTTGTATTCCGTATGCGGCGTCTATCAGGTTTTCCCATTCGTATCGAAGGGTGCTTTTCCTGAAATAAATGCTGGCAAAAGTAATCAGATTCAGGTTGTTCTCGCCACCGGCGGCCCAATTGGTAAAAGAGGCCTGACTAAAATTGAAACCGGTGATGATACCCTTCCTCCAGAAATACTGCGGATATAACCACACAGGTTCCTTTCTTTCGAAGTGAAGCTCCGGTGTTGTCACTGGAAATTGTTCCTGATAGGTCAATTCGGTTTTTCCTTCAAAGGGCAATGGCATCAGGTCATCTATCTTGGAATAGGTGGTGTCCACACGCATGAAGCCCGGCATGACATCCATATCAGGCTGAACAAGGATGATCTTTTCCATGTTCTTGATATCATTCGTCACGCGCTCAATCCGCTCTACGGTGTCAGTGGCGATGGCGGTGCTGTCGGTCGGAACCAGGGCACTGTCCACTGCCAGGGCGCTGTCTGCGGGAACGATGGTGTCGGTGCGTACGGTGGTATCTGCCGGAATAATGCCTGCAGGGATTGTATCCACTGGAATTGTATCTGCCGGAATTGTGTCCGCAGTAGGGATGGGTGAGATCACTGATTGGGAGTCCGCACGGGCCGTATCTGTGCGCAGACTATCTGGCGTTTGCTGCCCGTTAACCGAGTAATAAAAAAATGAGAGGAGTATAATAACTATCTTCTTCACGTCGTACCGTTTTATATCGTTATGGGCCATTCCGGCATCAAAAATACAAACTTTGTTCCATAGCGGGCAATAACAATGCCGGAAGATCGGACATAAAAGATACGGCTATATCATTTAAACTGGTTTAAAATAAAGGCGAGATCATTAATTGAGTACCAGGCTTGCTAAAATATTGAGAGCACGTAATATAAAAAGGCCGTCTCGTTATTTTGAGACGACCTTTAATAATGGTCTTAGCGCCTGACAGGCGGGAATTATCGGCTCCTCAGCAAGTCACGGATTTCTTCCAATAACTTTTCCGATGCACTGGGTGCCGGAGGTGCGGCCGGGGCGGCTTCTTCCTTTTTCTTGAATCTGTTGATTCCCTTGATAACCATAAAGATAGCAAATGCAATGATCAGGAATTCAATCACGGTCTGTAAAAAAGAGCCGTAGGCGAGAATGGGGGCAGCTGCCTCCTGGGCTGCCGCCAGGCTTTCATACTCAGCGCCATCCAGGGGGATAAATAAGGCAGTAAAGTCCGTACCACCCAATAATAATCCAATTGGCGGCATGACGATGTCGTTAACCAGCGAGGTTACGATCTTACCAAATGCACCACCAATGACGACGGCAACCGCCAGGTCGATTACATTGCCCTTGAGGGCAAACTCCTTAAATTCTTTAATGAATCCCATACTTGTAAAATTTTTGTTGCTTAAAGGTAGTGTTTTCGAAAGGAATAACAAGTGTATTAGGAAGGTGGGTTGAGCGATCTTCCTAATACACTTGTTTGTTTTCCAAAAACAACGTTTCGGATCTCATTTCTGCGATCAGGGGAACAACCGACCGTACATTCTTGGAAAAGGGATGGTTTCCCGGACATGGGGTAGCTTGCAGATCCAGGCGACCAGACGTTCCAGGCCCAGGCCGAATCCCGAATGGGGCACGGAGCCATAGCGGCGCAGGTCGAGGTACCATTCGAAAGCTTCCATCGGAAGGCCTTCTGCCTGGATGCGCTCTATTAAAAGATCAAGGTTTTCTTCGCGTTCGGATCCGCCGACAATCTCCCCGTAACCTTCCGGAGCGAGGACATCTACGCCTTTGACGAAATCCGGGTCAGTAGCCCGTTTCATATAAAAGGCCTTGATGCCTGCCGGCCAGTTGTAAACCATAATGGGTGTATCGAACAAGCGTGTCAGAACGGTCTCGTCCGAGCCGCCAAAGTCATTCCCATGTTCGAAAGTTTTTGCCGAGGCAAGCCATTGCGGGATGTTTTTGGCCGATTCTTCCAGGTCCTTCAGTTCATTTTTGAGGGCAGCTACCTTATTGAGATTGAAATTGATTTCGCCCTTTTTTATTCCAGGAGCTTTAATTTTAGCTTCCCGTTCTTCTATTTCCGTATTTAGATCAACAATACGCTGATTGATGCCGGCAAGATCATTTTCCAGCGTTAGGATGGAATTCCTTCCGTTAACATCTTTTTCGCCACGGATGATCTTGACTGCATCAGAATAAGTAATGCGTGGAAAAGGCTTCCCGATATTCTTTAATTTTTCAGTATCGCGTTCCAGAATGGCCAATTCATCCGGACATCTTTCCACAACAGCATGGACTACACTGCGCAGAAACTCCTCAATGACATCCAGGCACATATCCAGGTCGCAAAAAGCGATCTCTGGTTCTATCATCCAGAATTCTGATAAATGGCGACGTGTCTTCGATTTTTCAGCACGGAATGTCGGACCAAAGGTATAAATGCGTCCCATAGCCATGGCCATGGCTTCTCCGTACAGCTGACCGGTCTGGGCCAGATAGGCCTTTTCATCGTAGAAATCAGTTTCAAACAAAGTGGTGGTGCCTTCGGCTGCATTTCCGGTGAAAACAGGGGAGTCCATGTGTATAAATCCACGTTCCTGAAAAAACTGATGGATCGCATGGATGATGCAGTTCCGGATGCGCATAATGGCCCATTGCCTGCTTGAACGCAGCCATAAGTGGCGGTTATCCATCAGAAATTCGATTCCGTGAGCTTTTTTACTGATGGGATATTCCCGGGCTAGTTGATAGATTTTTAAATCATTGATACGGAGTTCGAAACCGCCTTCCTGGCGTTCGTCTTGCAACACCAGTCCACTCACTTCTATTGAGCTTTCCTGGGTGAGTTGCCCGGCCAGGTCAAAGGTTTCGGCACTGATCGCGGAAGCGTCTGCAACACATTGGCATCTTCCGGTTCCGTCCCGCAAAATAATAAAGACCAGTCCCTTGCTGCTGCGTTTGTTGGCCACCCATCCTCGGAGGGTAACGTTTTCCCCTTCCATTGCCGCCAACTGTTCTATAAATGCCATACTTTTTGATCGATTTTTCAATTGCCGGCTAAATTATCATATTTTTTTGGCTTTTTAGATTTACCTTTGCAATCGGGATGTTAAGACAGAAATTACAGCAAAAGCTATTACAGAAGCTATCTCCGCAGCAGATCCAATTCATAAAATTGCTGCAAGTGCCTACAGTAATGCTGGATGCGCGCATAAAGGAAGAGCTCGAAGATAACCCCGCACTCGAAGACCCCAGTCTGTTATCAGCGGAAAGTGAGGAGGAGTATGAGGAGCTGGATGAAAAGCATAATGAGGAGACTGCGCAGGAGGAACGAACCGAAGACGATTTCAACATAGACGACTATCTGCAGGATGATGACCGTTCCGATTATGCTGAAATGATGAGTTACGGTGGGGATGATGACGAGGACCGGAAGGAGATCCCTATTGCCGTTGGTGTTTCATTTTACGATGATCTTGAGAAACAACTCAACCTTGTAAAACTGGACGGCAGACAATACGTGATGGCCATACAGATTATCGGAAGTATTGACGACGACGGTTACCTTCGCCGCCCTATATCCTCATTGGTCGATGACCTGGCCTTTAGTCAGAACGTGATAGTCGATGATGAGGATATGGAAGAAGTCCTTTATATCGTTCAGCAATTTGATCCGCCTGGCATTGCCGCGCGGAATCTTCAGGAGTGTCTGCTGATCCAATTGCAAAAGAAGCGTTCCAGTAATCCGGCTATCCTTACCGCGATAGAAATTGTAGAGAATCATTTGGATGAATTTACCCGTAAGCACTATGACAAGCTGGAAAAGGCCCTGGGTATCGATTCCAATACGTTGAAGGAGGCTGTGGGGGAGATATTGAAATTAAATCCCAAACCGGGTGACTCAGCAATGGGGAATTCCGACAAGCAAATGCAGGTGATTCCGGATTTCCGGATCGCAAATAACGACGGAGAGCTGGTACTCACGCTGAACGGCAAGAACGCACCCGACCTTCGGGTAAGCCGGTCTTACCTGGAAATGTTCGATACCTATGATAAGCAGGCTAAAAAGGACAAGAAGCTGAAGGAAGCTGTCCAGTTTGTGAAGCAGAAACTGGATGCAGCCAAGTGGTTTATTGATGCCATCAAGCAGCGGCAACAAACCCTGATCAAGACCATGGATGCGATCATGGAATATCAATACGAGTATTTTCTGGATGGGGATGAGCGAAAGTTGAAGCCCATGATCCTGAAAGATATTGCCGATCGTATTAATATGGATATTTCCACAGTATCCCGCGTAGCCAACAGTAAATATGTGCAAACCGATTTCGGGACCTTCTTGCTAAAATCTTTCTTTTCGGAAGCCATTCAGACCGAAAGTGGAGAAGAAGTATCCAATCGGGAAGTGAAAAAGATCCTGGAAGAATGCATTGCCCGGGAAGATAAACACAAACCCCTGGCTGACGAAAAACTTACTGATATCCTGAAGGAAAAAGGTTACAACATTGCCCGCCGGACTGTAGCCAAGTACCGGGAACAACTGAATATACCCGTTGCCCGCCTACGGAAAGAACTCTGATTATTTTCCCACCGTCTTCATCCAGGCATGTGCCATTAACTGTGCGCCAGCCAGGCTTGGGTGTACACCATCTGGTGTCCAATAGGAGCCGGGCGCTGATTTTTCGGCCTGGTCAAATACGCTTTGATAAGGAATAAAGGCTGCTTTGAACTCCGCGGCAATTTCCCTGGCCGCAGCACGATAGCCATCGAATTCGGGGTACCAGCTTTCATCAACTGCCTTCACCCCTTTGACGGCAAAAGGCTCACAAATCACCAGTTGAACATCCGGCAGTTTCTCCAGGGTGCGGTCAAGAAGGGCACGGTAATCGTTCCGGTAAACGTTGACGGTGCCATCGTAATTCCCATTGTGCTTATGCCAGTAATCGTTTACCCCGATCAGGATACTCAATACATCCGGTTTTAAATTAAAGCAATCCTTTTCCCAACGCTCTGCCAACTGATATACTTTATTTCCGCTGATGCCTTTATTATATACTGAAATATTTTTCCCCGCGTGCTTGTAAAGTAGTTCACAACCAGCCATAAAGGCATATCCTCCACCAAGGGCACTCCCGTTATTTGCCTGCATTGCTTCCTTGTTCCTGCCGGCGTCGGTAATAGAGTCTCCCTGAAAAAGCACAACCGCATTCTCTTTAATGGAAACGCGTGGCCGGGCAGCGCCGGTATTTTGCGACTCCGTCACGTCCGCATCCCCGGTGGCCGGATACATGGCAGCCGATACAATTCCGGGAATACTCATGGCGAGCATTCCTCCGACGGAAGCCTTCTTTAAAAAGTCTCTGCGGGCAGAGTGATATTTCCTTTCCATGGTGTTTTTGTGTTTTTGAGATTCCCAAGATATGGTATCCAGGCCTTTTTTCAAAGCACCTTCAGCACCTTCTCAATAATCTCCACGCCGGCATCAATGTGTTCGCGCTGCATGATCAGCGATGGGCGGAAACGAATGGTTCTTTCGCCGCATCCGAGGAAAAGTGCCTGGTTTTCGAGACCTTTTTTGATAAATTCATTTCGCATGGAGGCAGAGGGCAGGTCGAAGGCGTTTAGCAGGCCGCGACCACGTACGTTAGTGACTTTGTCACTGCGTTCCGATATCGCAAGCAATTGATCATGCAGATAGCTGCCTACGTCGGCGGCCTTTTCGCATAAATGGTCTTCTTCGATGATCTGGAGTATTTTAGATGACCGTACCATGTCCGTGAGGTTGCCGCCCCATGTGGAATTGATCCGGGATGGTACCCGGAAAACGTTTGTTTCTATTTCGTCGATTTTAGGGCCGGCGAGGATGCCGCAAACTTGCATTTTCTTTCCGAAAGCGATCATGTCCGGGCGGGCGTTCTCTCCGAAATGCTGGTGGCACCAAAATTTACCGGTAAGAGCAACACCGGTTTGCACTTCATCATACACCAGGAGGCATTCGTTCTCATCGGCCAGCTTCCGTAGTTCTTCGAAGAATTCAATCCGAAGGTGAATATCGCCGCCTTCGGAAAGAATGGGTTCCACAATAATGGCGCAGATGTCATCCTGGTTCTCCTTAAAGGCTTGCTTAATCTGCCGGAGGGCAAGCTTTTCTTTTTTCAGCAAAGCTTCGTGTCCCTCATCTGTGTAGGGAAATTCAATGCCGGGTGTGGATATCCGTGGCCAGTTGAAACGGGCGTACCATTTTGTTTTGTCAGGTAACGTATTTGTGAGGCTCATCGTATAGCCGGAGCGTCCGTGAAATGCTTTTTCAAAATGAATGACCTTTGTTCCTTTTTCCTTCAGGTGACCTTTTTGAAAGTTTTTCTGCACTTTCCAGTCCATGGCGGCCTTCAGCGCATTTTCAACAGCAAGCGCACCACCCGCGATAAAAAAAGCATGTGGAAGATAATCCGGGATACCTACCCGGGCAAAGGTATCCAGAAATTCTGCGTATTGCCTGGTATAAATGTCTGAATTGGATGGATTTGTGAGTGCGGCAAGCAGGAGGTTTTTCCTGAAGGCCTCATCTTTCACCATGCCTGGGTGGTTGTATCCCACCGGCATGGATGCAAAACAAGTAAAAAAGTCCAGTATTTTACGATCGTGAGCCGAATCGAACAAATAGACTCCCTGGCTTTTCTCCATATCCAGGACCAGATCGTACCCGTCTGCCTGGATATGCTGTTTCAGGGTTTCCCGCACTTTTTCAGGCTGTATATCAAGTTGGTACATTGTTTAAATAGAATGGGTCTTTTTCAAAGATAGGAAAATAATCGTCACATTTCCAGCCGGTCTTTCATACCCAGCAGGCCAAAAAGCCCTCCGGTATGGATAGCAAGTAGTGTGCTGCCCGGCCTGAAGAAGTCCTGTCCGGCAAGACTAAAAATAGCATGCATCATTTTTCCGGTATAAACCGGGTCGAGTAACAGGCCGTGCCGCTTATGAAAATCTTGCATCCAGACGATGAACTCCGGAGTGGTGCGTGCATAGCCACCCTGATGGAAAT
>DATCYD010000094.1:0-3005 GCA_036570465.1 Anseongella sp. | reverse complement strand
TCACGGAGAGAATACCGGTCGGCCCCTGTGTAAACGCTGGTCCCACTGCCGCGATTCACCTGCAGAATGGCCTCCAGCTCATCATTGAACCGGTAATGCAGGGCTCCTCCCAGTTTCAGATTTTTTGTCGAATAGTCCACCAGATTGGCTTCCCGGTAGCCGGTGCGGGACACGAGCTCATCAGGGACCAGCCCCACGTCTGGCTCAGGAATGAGACCCATGGTGGCCATTTGTTCCGCCACCTGACGAATATTGGCATTGATCTCATCGCCATAGCTATTCACTCCGTCGTAATTGGGATCGTCAGCGTGCGAGAAGCCTGGCTTGGTCCGCACGTTCAGCCGATCGAAATTCGCATAATTCTGTGCCTGCCAGTCGTGAGCCTGTATATACGCGGCATTGATCTTAAAGGCAAATTTACCCATTGCCCTGGCGTACCGGAAAGACAGGTCCGGTATAAAACCTACCGATGAACGCTGCTCTTTCCCAACGTGGTTCAAGCCTGCTTTCAGTTGCACACTCATTCCCTGGTAATCAAATGGATTTTTGCTGTACATCAGCAGCGTGCCGTTGATACCGCCGGCGCCGTACAACGCCGAGGCGGCGCCAGGCAGCAACTCCAGGCTTGCCACATCAAGTTCCGGTACACCTATCATATTGCCGACGGAAAAGTTCAGCCCCGGCGCCTGATTATCCATCCCATCGACGAATTGATTAAAGCGGGTATTTCCGTTCGAGTTGAACCCGCGGGTTGAAACAGACCGGAAGGTAAGACTTTGAACACTTGATTCCACTCCTTTCAGGTTAGACAGGGCGTCGTAAAAATCAGGCGCAGCCACTGCCCGTATGTCCGAGGCATTCATTTTTTCAATGGAAACAGGAGACTCAAGGATGTTCTCTTCCACCCGCGAGGCAGCGACGACTATCTCACTGCCCAGGATGGAGACCGGTTGCAGGTTCACCTCCATTCCGGTCTGGTTGCGGGCCACGGCAATTTCCTGCACCGCATATCCCAGATGACTGAATACCAGTGTGAGCGGAGGTGACAACGCCACCGAGAGTTCAAAATCACCGGCGGTATCTGTCGCAGTACCCAGCGGTTTACCCTTTACCGAGACACTGACTCCGGATAACGGAACGGCCGTCCCGGCATCCAGCACGCGTCCCGATACGCTGAGATGCTCCTGGGCCAGTAAGTCCGCCGGGGCTCCCAAAAACAGATAAATGACCGCTGTAAACAGGAAGGTATAATTTCTCATATCAATTGGGTTTGGTTAAAGCTAATTTACTGATAATAATAATTACCTGTCTTTTTTATGGTTATATTAGAGCCATGAAGTCTCTGAAAGGCATCCTGGCCTTACTCCTGGCCGGTCTTCTTTTCACTGCCCTGCATTGCAAGATCGGGAGCGCTCCGCCTGCAGGGAATTTCCTCAGTCCATTCACCGGTTTTTGGCAGAATGCTGAAAACGGCAACTCCTTAAGTGGCAAGCTGGATCTCGGAGAGCTCGAAAGTTCCGTCACGGTGTTGTACGACAGTACAAGAGTGCCGCATATCTTTGCTGACAATGAAAAAGACCTTTATTTCACCCAAGGTTATATAACCGCCGCCGATCGCCTCTGGCAAATGGAATTCCAAACCATGGCCGCCGCGGGCCGCGTATCGGAGATCGTTGGTCCGGTAGCAATTAAATTCGACCTGCATCAACGCCGTATAGGCATGGTTTACGGGGCCGAGCAATCCATGAAGCTGATGATGGCCGACCCACGCTCCAGGACCATCCTCGAATCCTATACCGCCGGCATCAACGCCTTTATCGCCGGTTTGCAGCCGGCGGATTATCCGTTTGAATATAAATTACTTGGGTATTCCCCGGAAGCATGGACACCGTTGAAATGCGCCCTTCTGCTGAAACAAATGACCAAGACCCTGAACGGGGGATCAGACGATTATTATCTGAGCAATATTCTGAGTGCCTACGGAAAAAAAGTAGTAGCGGATCTTTTTCCTGATTATCCGTTCCGGGAAAGCCCGGTCATCCCCGAAGGCACTCCCTGGGATTTCCAGCCAGTTCCCCTTCCGGAGGCTGAGGGCGAGACTACCAGGGAGACTCGCACCATTCCCGGCCTGAAACCGGAAAGAAGCGTTCCCGGGACCGGCAGCAATAACTGGGCGGTTTCCGGAAGCAAGACTGCGTCGGGTAACCCCATCCTGGCCAATGATCCGCATCTCAACCTGACGCTTCCTTCCCTTTGGTATCAGGTGCAGCTCAGCGGCCCCGGAGTGAATGTATGCGGCGTTTCACTGCCCGGCGCTCCTGGGGTGATCATCGGTTTCAACGAGCAGGTCGCCTGGGGTGTCACCAATGTTGGCTCAGACGTTCTTGATTTTTACAGCATCCGTTTCCGCGACGCGTTCAAATCTGAATATTGGCTGGACAGCGCCTGGGCGCCGGCAAGGCAACGGATAGAGATCATTCAGGTACGCGGCGCCGGCGAAGTCAGGGACACCATTCCCTATACCCGGTACGGCCCGATAGTTTATGAAACAGGCGACACGTCCTTCGATGCCTCGGTACCGGTAGGATATGCCGCCAAATGGATTGCGCACGAAGGCGGGAACGAAGTACTGACCTTTTATGAATTGAACCGGGCCCGCGACTATAATGACTATGTATCGGCGCTTCGCCACTACGTGGCTCCTGCGCAAAACTTCGCCTTCATCAGCTCCTCGGGCGATATCGCCATGTGGGTGAACGGCAAATTCCCCCTCAAGAGAAAAAATCAGGGAAAATTCCTGCTTGATGGAAGCCATTCTGCCAATGACTGGCAGGGCTGGATTCCCCACGCACACAATCCGCATATAAAGAATCCATCACGAGAATTTGTCAGTTCCGCCAACCAGTTCAGCGCCGATACTACCTACCCTTATTACCTGAACTGGGAATTCACCTCCCCGACCCGTGCCTTGCGCATTAACGAGTTACTGGAACACATGCAACAGG
>DATCYD010000093.1:0-5015 GCA_036570465.1 Anseongella sp. | reverse complement strand
GCTTTACCCGCCTGCGATGATGATGAGGACAAGATGCCTGAAGAGAAGACGATCGTAGAAGCCAACGCCAGCCTGGATGCCGCACAAGAGACTGCGGACGTGAATTCAGATGGTACAGGCACTTTTGAGGGCGTCTTTAATAAAGAAACCGGTGAGTTCACCTTTAGCATGACCTGGAGTGGTCTTACAGGGCCACCCTTGATGATGCACTTTCACGGTCCCGCCAACCCTGGCGTCAACGCAAGTGTCAAAATCCCCATTACGGGCTTCACGGAAGCAGCAGCCGGCTCGGTCAGTGGAAAGGTTACAGTAGCTGAAGGCGACCGGGCCGATCTGCTGGCCGGCAGGTGGTATGTAAATATTCATACCGAAGCCTACGGTCCGGGGGAAATCAGAGGGCAGGTCATTTTCGCCGAAGGCAGTAACAACGGCGGTAACGATGGAGGTAACAACGGCGGTGGAGGATATTAATGCCCCTTGATACTTCCTTTGATATTCGTATTTTTGGCAGCCAGTCACCTGGCTGCTTTTTTTTGTAACCGGTTTAATTGATACTATGTCTTCCATTCAACACATTGGCGTATTTACTTCAGGAGGGGATGCCCCGGGCATGAATGCTTGCATCAGGGCCGTGGTGCGAACTTCAATCTTTCATAAACTCACCGTGTCAGGGATCATGCGCGGTTACGAAGGGATGATCAATGGAGAAATAGAGACCCTGGGAGTAAAATCGGTAGCGAATATAATTCAGCGTGGCGGCACTGTCCTGAAAACCGCCAGAAGTAACGCATTTAAGACTGCCGAAGGTCGTAAGACAGCCTACGAACAACTGAAAAGCCATGGCATCGATGCGCTGGTGGCAATTGGCGGAGACGGCACTTTCACGGGAGCGGATATTTTTCAGTCTGAATTCGATATACCGGTAATCGGGATTCCCGGTACCATCGACAACGACCTTTACGGAACCGATTTTACCATCGGGTATGATACCGCTATTAATACGGTCATCGACGCCGTGGACAAAGTTAGAGATACGGCTGAATCACACGACCGTCTTTTTTTCGTGGAGGTAATGGGACGTGACTCGGGGCTGATTGCCCTGCGTAGCGGCATCGGAGTAGGCGCCGAAGCCATTTTGCTTCCCGAAGTGGATGATGATCTGGAAAAGATGTACGAACGCCTTGAAAAAGGACGCAAGGATAAATCATCAAAGATCATCATCGTGGCCGAAGGAGATGATGAAGGGGGAGCCTTTCCCATCGCACAAAAGGTAAAAGACCGCTTTCCGCAATATGATACTAAGGTAGCCGTTCTGGGACATATCCAGCGAGGCGGAAGACCCAGCTGCGCCGACCGTGTATTGGCCAGCAGGCTTGGCTTTTCAGCAGTGGAAGCCCTGATGGAAGGTAAACGAGGTGTCATGGCCGGCATTGTCAACCACGAGATGGTATTTACACCCTTTGAAAAGGCAATCAAGCATATCAGCCAGTTGGATCCCGATTTTCTCCGGATGGTTGGCATCCTGTCCACTTAGTTGTGTAGCTGAGTGCGTTGTGTGAAGGTGACGTTCTCCGGATTTTTTCTTACCTTCACCTGAAACATCTATCAATCATCTATGCTTATCAAAACGTATGGCGGCGCCGTCCATGGCATCGATGCTATGATCATCACAGCCGAAGTAAATGTCAGCGGAGGAAACAGCTATTCCATCGTCGGATTACCCGACAATGCGGTGAGGGAAAGTTATAAGCGGATTGACGCCGCCTTTCGCAACCGGGGACTGCACATGCCCCGGCGGGGGATCCTGGTGAACCTGGCACCCGCGGACATACGCAAGGAAGGATCATCCTATGACCTGGGTATTGCCGCCGGCATTCTGGCCGCTTCGGGTCAAATGGAAGCCGGAGAACTGCATCGGTATGTGATTATGGGAGAACTTTCCCTGGATGGCGGCCTTCAGCCGGTAAAGGGAGTCCTCCCGGTGGCCATTCAGGCAAAGAAGGAAGGCTTTAAAGGTTTTATCCTTCCCCGGCAAAACGCCCGGGAAGCCGCCGTGGTCAGCGGTCTGGAAGTATATGGCGCGGACAATCTGGTGGAAGTATTCCGTTTTTTCAACCGCGATGAAACCCTAAGCGATGAAACCCTGAAACAGGTAAAGGTAGATACCAGGCAGGAATTTCAACGGGACGTGAATCGTTATGAGCAGGATTTTTCAGATGTCAAAGGCCAGGCAACCGTGAAACGTTCCCTGGAAATTGCCGCCGCGGGAGGACACAACGTTCTTCTGATCGGGCCACCCGGTGCAGGCAAAACCATGCTGGCAAAGCGATTGCCCACCATCCTTCCTTCTTTGACACTCCGGGAAGCCTTGGAAACCACTAAAATACACTCTGTTGCCGGAACACTTTCGGCCAAAGACGCCTTGCTCACCCGTCGTCCCTTCCGTGCCCCTCATCACACCATCAGTGACGTAGCGCTGGTAGGCGGCGGAACCCGTCCCCAACCAGGCGAAATATCCCTGGCACACAACGGTGTTCTGTTCCTGGACGAACTCCCCGAATTCAGGCGCACCGTGCTGGAAGTGTTGAGACAACCGCTGGAAGAACGAAGGATCGGGATATCCCGCGCAAAATACACTGTAAATTACCCGGCAAGTTTTATGCTGGTAGCCTCCATGAATCCCTGTCCCTGCGGCTACTATAACCATCCTTCGAGAGCTTGCGACTGCCCGCCGGGAGCCGTTCAGAAATACCTGAACCGGGTATCCGGTCCCTTGCTTGACCGGATCGATATCCATTCGGAAGTAGCTCCGGTAGCCTTTTCCGATCTGGCAGGAACACCTTCCTCTGAGAAAAGCGAATCAATCAGAGAACGGGTAATCCGGGTCCGGGAACCACAGCGGAAACGCTTCGAAGAAAGGGAAGGAATTTATTGCAACGCCCAGATCCCCGCACAAGATATGCGGGCCATTTGCCAGGTGGATCCCCGGGGACAAGCCTTGCTGAAAGCCGCCATGGAACGTCTGCATTTATCAGCCAGAGCATACGACCGCATTCTGAAAGTAGCCCGCACCATCGCCGACCTGGCCGGTTCAGGCCACACAAAACCAGAGCACATTGCCGAAGCCATTCACTTCAGAACCCTGGACCGTCAAAATTTGGGCCAGTAGTTTTAATTCAACAAGATCTCGTCGACGAATATCCAGGCAGGATTGCCGTTGGGGTCGTGCCAGGCCGGCAGTTTCTCCAACGGGGTAACCACGATTCGCAGGTGTGTAACCTGCCGCCCTTCGAGCGGGCAATCATAGATCTGCTTGGAAGCCGGCTGGTGCTCTTTAGGGGGATCTACACTTTTTTTGGTCAAAAGGGTGGCTTCTTCGCCCGGCCCGCCGCCCCATACCTCAATCGAAAAAGGAGGATACAGGTGCGCCCTTGTATTGATAAAGGTGCTCAGGCTCACGTTGCTAAGCATGATGGGCTTTTTAAATTGCAGCACCGCTTCCAGTGGCCTTCCCCGGTACCCGATCCATTTCCCGTCGCGTATGTCCGAGCTGCCGTCATCCAGGTCGAACAGGGAGAAAGCGCCCCGGGCTTTATAGGAAGGGTCCGGCGGTGTTTCCAAACGGGAAGAATCCGGATGGAAACCGGTCTTGTAGAAATAGGTTTGAACCGTAGGGCTGCCCATCCATCCTTTCTTGTAGGCTTTCACTTTCACCAGCGTGTTTTCCGAGATTTTCATCGGCTCCGAATACAGCATGGCGTTCAGGCTGTCGGGCTCCGAGCCATTAAGGGTATAACGCAGCTGAGTGCCACTGATGGGATGGCTCAGGGTAAGCTCAAAATCCTCAGTAAAGAAGGCGTTTTCCGGGTTCATCAGAGGTTTGTTCAGCGGCAAAATGGTGCTGCCATCGTCATAATAGCCGGTCTCTACCACCAGGGAAGGGTTCTCAGCCGTCCATTGGGTAGCCTGTTCAGGAGTGATGGCAGTGTTCCAGACATACAGATGACGCAGCTTTGGAAGGGAGAGCAGGGAAGCCACCCCTTCGGGTGTAATATCGGTACCGGTAAGCATGAGCGACCGCAGATGAGGGAGACTGG
Source organism: Anseongella sp. (assembly GCA_036570465.1). Classification (GTDB taxonomy): domain Bacteria; phylum Bacteroidota; class Bacteroidia; order Sphingobacteriales; family Sphingobacteriaceae; genus Anseongella. Next base: position 918 of record DATCYD010000093.1, on the reverse strand, counting down.
CAATATTTTCCAGATCCTGATCGGTAACAGAGGTGTAATTCAGATTAAGCTGACGCAGATTAGTAAATTCTTTCAGCAGGGCGAATTGCGGGTCTTCCAGGGGCATTCCGCTAAGATTCAACTGCACTACTTGTTGGCTTACCGGCTTAATTTCCTCCAGGGAAGCAGCGCTGAACTGATCCTTATTGAAAAAGCTGACATCAAGCGCCGGTGATCCCTTAGCCAGCGGAGCAATCGCCCGGTACGCGTTATTCAGTTGAGCCACTTTAGAAACATCGGCTGGGGGGAAGTCATATTTTTCGGCAATGGCTTCGCGGGAAGCTGCTCCATAGAGTGCCCGGGCCAGCACATGCAAGGTATCATCCGGAGGCAGGGCAGACAAGGGCAGGGTAAAGCTTCCGCCCGAGCGGATCCACGCCTGGATCAGACCAATTTCTTCCGGCTTAAGCTGGGGTTTGTTCTTCGGAGGCATGTGATGTTTATGCGAAATGTCCATCAGCAGGCGTTCCATGAGCAAACTTTCCGCCGGCTCGCCGGGCGTAAACAAGGCACCATCCTCGCCGCCGGCCAGGATACCGGCCGTATCCGTCAGGATCAATTCTCCCTTAGCCTTGTCGGGGTTATGACAAGAAAAGCATTTGTCATCAAGCACAGGAAATACCAGGTCTGTAAAAACAACGGCGGTGGCCAGGTCCACCTGATGAGACCGGTCCGGAGTAACAGGCTGAAATACAAAGTTTTCACCATGGGTCAATGAGGCTCCAAGATGTCCGGCAATAACCAGCACCAGGCAAACTACTCCCATCCCGATCCGCAGAATATTAGACCGTAACCTTGCGCTGTTGTCGCCGGAGGAAGGGTCTTCTTCCTTGCCCCGCAATAATGCCTGCCGGTACCAGATGAGCAGGGCCGAGGCCA
>DATCYD010000092.1:0-12391 GCA_036570465.1 Anseongella sp. | reverse complement strand
ACTTCATAGCTTTTCAACCATTCCCTGATCTGCATCTTGCTATTGGGGCGTACATTTGCCTTCCGGAGTTCTGCAAACAATTCGTCCTTAAATTTTTCCAGGTCGGCCTTCGTAATGATTTCATCTGGTGTCATAATGGCTTGTTTTTGATTGAACACGCAAATTGTCGATGCATTTCCATAAAACTTGACAACCTTTTGGGTAGTACCCTAATTTTTTTACGTTGATGACAGCTGCAATTTGTGCAACAAGGCGCTGCGTTAAATGAGAATAGAGACAAATTAATGTAAATTCCCGCCTCCCCAGCTTCAAAAACAATGACCTAGCTACCAAGGTAATTGTGCAAGTTTGTATTGCACAATTAAGATCTTACGTTGAATATGCATTTTCGCAAGGACGGCTTGCAAAAGTGAAGCAATTGCCTAAACGCCACATGCCGTTTTAGGTATCATCAGGCACGGCTCCTTATATCTGCCGGCAGACTGAATCCATCATTCTTAAAGGGACTATTTTAACGATGAATTATCCATATTTCAATAAGAACGCTAACACAGCCATTCGATCTACCTATCCAGAAAGAAATTGAATCATGGAGTTAATAATAAATCCACAATTTTGTAAATTGTAGGATAAAATCGCAAGAACATGAAAAAATCGCTACCCTTTCTCTTGTTATTCGTGACATTGTCAATATCCTGTCAAAATAAATCTCAAAAAACTGAGCAAGAATATGATACAGAGGGGGTTGAGATGATTTTTGAGCAATTTAAGTCTCTTTATAATGAGCTGTTACAATTTAAAAACAGTCCTGATTTTATACGATATGGATTTGGCGAGGGTGGGCCATACCATAAATGGCTCAAGGAAGTTCAGACCCTCAAAAATAATCCGGACTCTAAGTTGCTTCTGAAAAAAGGTTTTGCAATTGGGGAATTGGAGCAATTAGGGATGGAGTATGCTAGTTCAAAAGGGCAAGAAACTGATGTTACTAAAATATTCAACGACATTTTCTCACGAGCAATTTCCCAACAAAACGAGACCAAATCTACTGATGGAGCTGAAAAAACACAAGGGAACATTGAATACGATGAACTGAAAGCAAATTATACCCTATTTGGCAGATGGCGTATTAGTGCAGTCTCCGTTAATCAAAGCTATTCTTATGAGATATATCATAAAGGGAACGAATATTTTGGAGTGATCATAGGAGGAAATTTTAGAGTCGAGGCCCTTGAAAAGAAAGGCGATAATTACTATATAAGAGGTAGTATAACAGGGGACTATTATCAAATAGATGGTGATATGGATATGGTATTATACGACCAAAATGGCGACCTATCAGATATGTATGATGTAACCAAAGAGTGAGTTAGAGGGTATTTGTCTTTCGAAGCTCTGTCAATAATTCTCCTTTAAATTTTCCATGGCGCCTTTGTAAGAATTTCATCTGGTGTCATAATGAGCTGTTTTTGATTGAACCTGCAAATTGCGGATGCCTTGCAAAAAAGGGAAGTTATTGACTAAGTTCTACATACTGTTTTAGGTGTCGTAAGGTGGGGCTCCTTACTGCCCTTCGCTACCATTCCAAAGAGGCTCTCTTTCCCATTCGGAAGGGAAGCCCATTGCTTTTAGGTCGGCCATGGGATAGGTCCTGAAAAGCTGGTTGAGTTTCTTTTTAAAGCTGTGCTTTGGATTAATGATGTCGAGTAGGTAAATGACTATACTCAACAAAAAATACGCTTTGTTATTGTTCAAGATAGGCGGCCGTCCTGGATCCGGGTTTGGCAACATTGTCTTATTAAGGAACTGTCTTTGTGGTTTTGTTGGGATCCTGGGAGATATTCCCATTTCCTTGTTCCAAAGCCTCGAGTGATGGGCACAAATATTACGGACATACGTTAAACTATGGAGCCAGGAAGCAAACGTTCGGTCATCCACTCCAAAGTCATTGGCTATTTTTCTCTTATTACGACCGGGCTTTAAATTGCTATAAATGGCTGAAAGGTTGCCAAAGGATGATATTTCCAGTATTATGCAGGCCGGAGGTAAGGGATCGCTGTATTTGTCATTAAACGCTTTTACGAATTCTTCATCGCTACGGACGTTTTCCTTTCGAAGCTTTTTAATAGTAGATGCCGCCTTATTTCTATTAGTAAAAAGAGATGGGTTTTGATACCAGAAAGCATCGTGGCTATGCCACAGGGTGTAAATCATCTTTGCCCTTACCGCTACCTCAATTTTTTCCAGTTCTCCCGAGATAAGCTTTCGCAATTCCCTGTCAAAGCAATAAAGGCTAAAAGCGTTTTCAAATGTAGAGCCTGGTTTAAACTGATGGGCATGCTTTGGTGCTTCCAGCAAAGGATACCAATAGCCGCTTAATCGGTAATAGCTGATGTTTTGCAGCAAGTGTAACGCTTTTTTATCGTTCTCAATAATCAGTCCTCTTGATTTGAGACGTTGAAGCTGGTCGGCATAGTTCAGTGCCGGTTTAGTATAGGGCACTTTAGGCATAGGTATATGTGATAAAGGCAGTAAAAATAAAAGGTCCACCCTGAGCGCCCTGTTCAAATGGGAAGGGGGGTGGACATGTTAACACAAAGATAAGCATTGTTTTTTCATTTTGCAACTCCAAAACAATCGCATTTAAACGTCTTAAAGAGCTGATTTCTTCCATTCTAATATTCTATTAATTTGTAGTCCTGTTGAAATGTGGGCAACCCGAAGGGTTATCCATATTTCAACAGGAGCGTCTTCCCCAACGTCAAAACCTATCCCTCCAGCTTCTCCCTTAACCGCGCCATATCCTCGCTCAGCTTGCTTTCAATCACCTTGGCGTAGATCTGCGTGGTGGTGAGCTTGGTGTGGCCCAGCATCTTGCTCACGCTTTCAATCGGCACCCCGTTGCTCAGAGTAACGGTGGTGGCAAAGGTGTGCCGGGCGATGTGGAAGGTGAGGGGTTTGGTAATCCCGCAGCGGTCGGCGACTTCCTGCAGGTAGCTGTTAAGCTTTTGATTGGAGAAAACGGGCAGCAGGGTGCCATCGGCCAGGGCTTTGGGATGGTTCCGGTATTTTTCGATGATCGCCAGCGCTTTCGGAAGCAGCGGCACTTTTACCGGGATCCGGGTTTTCTTGCGGCTGGTGCTGATCCACTGGTCGCCGTCGGGGCCGGTGACGATGCTGGCGGGCGTCAGGTTGCTGACGTCAACATAAGCAAGTCCGGTATAGCAGCTGAAAATGAACAGATCCTTGACCATTTGGATACGCTCGATAGGGAAGTCTTTTTCTTCGATCAGCCGGAGTTCTTCCGCCGTCAGGAACTGACGCTCCCCCTTCTGAAATTTCAACTGGAGGGCCGAAAAGGGGTTCCGGGGTAGCCATTCTAGCCGAACAGCCAGGTTGACCATTTTTCGTAGACGTTCTAGGTGTTTCATGACCCCGTTATTAGCCATCGAGGGCTTGCCGTGATGGTTCTTCCGGCTTCGCAGGAACTGCTCAAAGTCGGAAATGAACTTGTATCCCAGCTCGGACAGGTAGATATCTTGCGTCTTATACCGCTCTTTCAGAAATGCAAGGACGTATTTCCGGGTGGTAAAGTAATTTTTCAGCGTTCCCCATTCCAATACTTGCTCTTGTTCCCTGTTGTGTTCGTCCATTAGTCTGCACAGGGTGTACTCCGAATTCTCGGCGCCGGTTACCTTGGCCTTTAGCATTTCGGCGGTGATCAGCTTTCGTGAAAGGAGCATCTCTTGGTAGCATTCTACGATCCCGGCCCTGAATTGCTCCAGGAACTTGTTCAGCTTTCGGGTTTCTTCCCTGGTTCCCTTGGCCATGCCCCGCACGGCGTTCCACAAGGCGGGTTCAATGCTTCGTTTAACCGAGATTTCTACCCGCTTTCCGTTTACGCTGATGCGCGCGTAGATCGGGCAGGTGCCCCGCTGGTTGGCTCGTTGTCTTTTCAGGTAAAAGCTAACTCCGAAGGAGTTGTTCAAAGTGCTCATAACAGTTTATTTAATGGTTTAAAATGCACGTTAATGCCTCTATTTCGCTCTAAAGGCAGAAAAGGGTGCCAGCCGGATCGTAAAAATCGATCGCAAATGGCCGCAAAACGGCCCAAATAATACTAACGCAATTCGTTGATTATCAAACCAATAAGATGCTCTCGGTGACCTAAGCTAAAAATTTCAAATGGGTCACCGAATAGGTCCCATACCCCTTGCTTTTCCCTGAATAAATTGGCTTATCTTAAAATGAAAAAAGCCTCTAAATCAACGATTTAAAGGCTTTTTGGTGACAGATGATGTCTAAAAAGTCGGGGTGGCCGGATTTGAACCGACGACCTCCAGCACCCCATGCTGGCGCGATACCGGGCTACGCTACACCCCGAAACCCTTTTTGAGGGGGTTGCAAAAATACGAGGTTTTTGTCATTTTGCAACTATTTCTCTGTAATTTCGTTGTGGCTTAGGGGTGTAATAAAGTGGATTATCTGCAATGAGTGGGGCTGAAAGCAATTATAGTTTGCTGATTGGCAAGCTGGATGAGTTTATCCGGAAATACTATCAGAACTTGTTGATCAGGGGGATGATCTGGACGATGGCTATTGTGCTTTCGGGGTACTTTTTATTGAGCTTGCTGGAATACTATACCTACCTTTCTGTCTGGGTTAAAACGTTACTTTTCTTTCTTTTCGTGGCCATTTCGGTTGTATGCCTGGGGTGGTTGGTGGTGGTGCCTTTGCTGGCTTATTTTCGGCTGGGGAAGGTGATTGATCACAAGACAGCTGCGGGGATTATTGGGACACATTTTTCTGCTGTGAAGGATAAGTTGCTTAATACACTGCAACTGCATGAAATGGCGGGGCGGGAATCGGAGGATCGGGAGTTGATCATGGCTAGCATTGATCAGAAGATCAGTGATTTACATCCTGTTCGGTTTACGGCGGCTGTGAACTTGAAGGAGAACCGGAAGTTTTTGAAATATGCATTGGTGCCAGCGGCGGTAATTGTGGTGGTTGTGTTTGCGGCGCCTGCTATTCTGAAGGATGGGACGTATAGGCTGGTTCATTATGATCGTTTTTTTGAGAAGCCGGCGCCATTTGATTTTATTTTGCTGAATGAACGACTTAGGGCCATTCAGAATGGTGATTTTACGGTGAAATTAAAGCTGAAAGGGGCGGCGATTCCGGATGAGGTTTATCTGGAGGACGAAAACGGGTATCGTGTTAAGCTGGACAAGGAAGATCTGGTTTCTTTCAAACATGACTTCAGGAACCTTCAGAACAGCCGGCGGTTTCGGTTTTATGCGAGTGGGTTTTATTCTGGGGAACATACGTTGGAGGTGTTGCCTAATCCTGTTTTGCTTGATTTCGATGTCAGCCTGGTTTATCCTTCCTATCTGGGAAAGAAACCGGAATCTTTAAAGAATACGGGGGAGCTGACGGTTCCCCAGGGAACGAAAATTCGTTGGGACCTTCGGTCCGGGAACACGGATTTATTGCTTTTTATTCTGAATGGGGACGCAGATACGGCAATGCGGAAAGGTCCGGGACGCTTTGGCTATCAATTGCTGGCGATGAATCCTGTTCAATATGCATTGCGCCCACAAAGTGTGCAGGTGAAGGAAACTGAGCCTGTCCGGTTTTCAATTAAGGTAATTCCTGACCAATATCCGGTGATTAGCGTGCGGCAGCGGGCCGATTCACTGAGTAGCAACCGTTTATATTATATGGGAGAGGTGAGGGATGATCATGGCTTAACCCGTCTTAGTTTTAATTATACCAGAATGGTGGATGGGAAGGAAGACACTAAAAGCATTCCGATCAAGTTACAAAATGGGTCCTTGGTTGAGTCTTTCTTTTATTATCTGGATGCTACAACGCTGCAGATTCAGCCCGGGGAAACGGTTTCGTATTATTTCGAGATAACGGATAACGATGGTGTTAATGGACCGAAATCGGCGCGTACGGCACGTATGACATTTAATATGCCGTCCCGGGCAGAGCAGGCTGCGGAGATGGAAGAGCGACGCGAGGAAGTGAAGTCCACCTTGTCAGAGGCCGCAGGGAAGGCGGCCCGGATGCAGGAAAATGCCCGGAAACTGAACCAGCTGCTGATTCAAAAACAAACGCTGGGTTTCGAGGAAAGGGAACTGGTACGGGAGCTGATTCAAGAACAAAAAGAGTTGGAAAAATTCCTGGAGCAGGTACGGCGTGAAAAGAAAGCGGCGGATATGACGCATGAAGAGCAATCGCCGACATCGGACGAAGAATTGCTAAAAAAGCAGGAAGAATTGCAGGAACTTTTTGACAAAGTGCTGGACGAAGAAACCAAAAAGATCATTGCCGAACTGGAAAAACTGCTCGAAAAGAACAATAAGAATCTCACCCGCGAGCAACTACAAAATCTTCAGCTGGACAATAAATCGCTGGAAAAGGAACTGAACCGCCTGCTGGAGCTTTATAAACAGCTGGAGTTTGATCAGCTCCTTCAGGAGAGCATTGATGAACTGCTGGAACAGGCAGATAAACAGGAAGAACTTTCTGAAAAAACGAAAGAAGGCGAGCCGGCCGATCAGGGATCACTGGAAAAGGAACAACAGGTAATCAATAAGGAGTTTGAACGACTGGAAGAGCAGCTGGAAAGACTAAGTGAAAAGAACCAGGAACTGGAAAATAACCATCGCTTTCAGCCCCCGGAGGACGACAAAGAGGCCATCCGGCAAGATCTGGAAAAGAGTCTCGAACAATTGAAGCAGGAACAGCGGTCTAAAGCGGGGGAGTCTCAGCAGAGCGCAGCGAAAAACATGCGGAAAATGGCCAAAAAGATGCAACAAATGCGTCAACAAATGGCCGATATGGAACAAAGTATTAACCTGCAGGCTCTCCGCCAGATTCTGGACAACCTGTTGAAAGTGTCCTTTGACCAGGAGGCTTTGTTGCAGGAGATGAAATCGACCGATCCGAACGATCCCCGTTTTCTCGAACTTTCCCGGAAACAGCAATCGCTGAAAGAAGATATTTCGCTGGTACGTGACAGTGTCTATTCCCTTAGCAAGCGGGTTCCGCAGCTTTCTTCCTTCGTAAATAAGGAAACCGGTAAGATCAATGAGCACCTGGCAGCGGCATTGTCAAAACTATCCGACCGAAAAATTGCGGAAGTACTTGCTGAACAGCAATTTGTAATGACTTCCGTAAACAATCTGGCGGTCATGCTAAGTGAGGTTTTTGAGCAATTGCAGCAGCAAATGAACAACCCCGGTCCGGGGCAGGCAAAGAAGCCTTCACAGGGGTTGCCCCAGCTGAACCAGCTTCAGGACGAGCTGAATAACCGCCTCCGCCAAATGAAACAAGGCCTCAAACCGGGACAACAAGTGCCACGAGAAATGAGTGAACAGCTCGCCCGGCTGGCACGGGAACAAGAAGCCATCCGGAACTCCCTGGAGAAGCTGAATCAAGAGCTGAATAAGGATGGCCAGGGGAAGCTCGGAAACCTGGAGAAGGTAGCCGAAGAAATGGAAAAGACGGAAACTGAGCTGTATAATAAACAATTGACGGAGGAAATGGTCCGCCGCCAAAAGGATATCATGACACGCCTGCTTGATGCGGAAAAGGCCGAACGGGAACGGGATACTGACGAAAAGCGGGAGGCGCGACAAGGACAACAGTTTACTCCTGACTTCAGCAATGTGCTCGAGGAATTTAAAAAGCAAAAAGAAAAACAGCTGGAGATGATACAAACCCTGCCCACCGAAGTCTCTTCCTTTTACAAGGAAAAGATCAATAACTATTTTAAACGGCTACGTGGCGAAAACGGGATGCCGCAGGGCTCTGACGAACCGCAGCAGCAACCTGGTGAACCGCAGCAGCCAGCAGAAGGAGATGCGCCATAATGAACGTCTCTTCCCGCGTTGAAAATCTTTCACTGATCAACCAAAAGCTTGAACAGTTGAGAGAAGAATTCAAAATCAGCAAAATCACTTACGAAAAGATGTTATCATCTGTAAATGAGGCTTTTATGAATGCGGTTGATCACGGGAATAAGGGGGATATTTCCAAAATCGTGACATTCGATCACAGGATTTTGGCTGAAGGAAAAATTGTTTTGACTATCAGCGATGAAGGCAATGGCTTTAACTGGAAGCATGCTGGCGGGCTTCCTAAAGATCCGGAACAGGAGGGAGGCAGAGGACTTTTTATCATCGAACATTTTTCAGAAAAGTATTGTTTCAATAAAAAAGGCAACCGTATAGAATTACACTTTACATTGTGAGTAGAGAAACCATCCACTTCTTTTCCGAAGACTCTCCCTTTCGTCTAAAAGGAAAGACGAAAGTTCGTCAATGGCTAAAATCAGTCGCTGCGGCAGAAAATTATCGCATTGCGGAAATATCCTATATTTTCTGCTCTGACATTTATTTGTTGGAGATGAATCGGTCGTATCTGGATCATGATACTTTCACAGACATCATCACCTTTGAACATACTTCTGAACAAGATGCCCTTGCAGGAGACATCTATATAAGCGTAGATCGGTTTCGGGAAAATGCAGAAAAATTCGGGGTTAGCGAAACCGAAGAAATGTTACGTGTCATGGTTCACGGTGTCTTGCATCTTTGTGGTTATAAGGACAAGGCCCCTGAAGATACTGTGGCTATGCGAAATAAGGAAGATGTGTATATTCGCCTTTATAAATCACAGGGGGCATGAGTACTGTACTTCTTACCGGAGCAACCGGCCTTATTGGTCGTATTTGTCTTGATCTGCTTCTGGACGATCCTCACTTCACAGGGGTTACGGCAGTTGGAAGGCGTTCGCTTTACCATGAGCATCCCAAGTTAACTGAACACCTGACGGAATTTGACAAGCTTAACGAGATCAATCATGCATTTAAAGCTGATATAGTTATTTGTTGTCTTGGAAGCACCATTAAAGATGCAGGGTCCCGGGAGCAGTTCATGAAAATAGATCATGACTACCCTCTGGAGATCGCACGACTGGCTCACCAGCAAGGAGCCAAACACTTTCTGGTCATATCGGCAATTGGAGCCAATAAAGATTCCTTGTTTTTCTATAGCCGCGTAAAGGGTTTAATGGAAGAAGACATACGAACCATTCCTTTCGAAACCATCAGCGTTTTCCGGCCATCCTTAATAGACGGTGAACGGAAAGAGGTCCGGGTGATGGAAGAACTGTCTTTAAAAATCGGACGTTCCCTGGGCCGGATCATGAAAGGGTCATTGGAGAAATACAAACCCATTCCCGCCACCTCTCTTGCCCGGGCAATTTGCCATACTGCAAAGGTCGCCTCACCAGGCATTCACCATTATTCTGGCCTGGAAATAGAAAACATTTCCAGCAGGTATGGCTATTAATGTTCCACGTGGAACATGACGGCCACAGTAATGCCGGTTTCTTGTATAAAGGCCGGCCACACCATGTGTTACAGGCGCGGTCAAACACCTCAATTACTTGATTATTTGTACCTTTGCGGCAATAGGTTCCACGTGGAACAACAGTCAACTCAATAGAGAATGTTTGCTGAATATGATGTTATTGTAGTAGGAGGGGGGCATGCCGGTTGTGAAGCGGCAGCGGCAGCGGCCAATATGGGATCACGGGTGCTGCTGGTAACCATGAATATGCATACCATTGCCCAAATGTCTTGCAACCCGGCAATGGGTGGTGTGGCAAAAGGGCAGATTGTACGTGAAATAGACGCCCTCGGCGGGTATTCAGGCATTGTTACGGACAAAAGCACCGTTCAGTTCCGCATGCTAAACCGGTCTAAGGGCCCCGCCATGTGGAGTCCAAGGGCGCAAAATGATCGCATGCTATTTGCTTCCGAATGGCGCTCGATGTTGGAAAAAACGCCGAACGTTGATTTTTGGCAAGATATGGTTCCGTCATTGATTGTAGAAGGAAATACGGTCAAAGGCGTCCGTACTGCCATGGGAATGGAGATACGCAGCAAGGCTGTGGTACTTACAAACGGAACGTTTTTGAACGGGGTTATTCACATTGGCGAAAAACGCTTTGGTGGTGGACGTACGGGCGAAAAGGCCGCTACAGGTCTTACAGAACAACTTGTAAGTCTCGGATTTCAATCCGGAAGAATGAAAACCGGAACCCCGCCAAGGCTTGATGGTCGTAGCCTTGACTATTCGCAAATGGAAGAGCAGCCCGGAGATAATGACAGGCGAGGCTTTTCCTTTACCGATATCTTGCTTCCGGAAAAGCAGTTGAGTTGTTATACGACCTATACAAGTCCACGGGTACACGCAATCCTACAGGAAGGCTTTGACCAGTCTCCTATGTTTACCGGGCGTATTAAGGGGCTCGGGCCACGGTATTGTCCCTCAATTGAAGACAAGATCAATCGGTTTGCCGACAAGGACCGGCATCAACTCTTTATTGAACCCGAAGGCTGGAATACAGTAGAGATTTATCTGAATGGCTTTTCTACATCCTTGCCTGAACATGTCCAGTACAAGGCCTTGACAGCCATTTCTGGCTTTGAAAATGTAAAAATGTTCAGGCCTGGTTATGCTATTGAGTATGACTATTTCCCACCTATGCAATTACAACTGAGCCTGGAAACTAAGCAAATAGCTAACCTCTACTTTGCCGGCCAAATCAATGGTACAACAGGTTATGAAGAAGCAGCTTGTCAGGGTTTAATGGCAGGGATTAATGCTCACCGCAAGGTCAAAGAAGAAGACGCTCTTATATTAAAGCGTACAGAATCATACATTGGTGTTCTTATCGATGACCTGGTTACCAAAGGCACAGAGGAACCCTACCGGATGTTTACTTCCAGAGCCGAACACAGGCTCTTATTGCGGCAGGACAATGCGGATATACGACTTTCTGAAACCGGGCATCGGCTGGGCCTGATCAGTGAAGAACGAATGGAAAAGGTCCGGAAAAAGTTAAAAGACACCTCGTTCTTAGTGGAATATATGAAAAATCACTCGGCAGTTCCTGCTTCTGTTAACCGGTTGCTGGAATCAAAAGGAACCTCACCGATCAAACAATCTGTCCGATTATTCACATTGCTTACCCGGCCGCAGCTGGGCCTAAGTGACTTGTTGGCAAATGACGAAGCCTTCAGACAAGTGGCCATGGGGTACGACAGGGAAACCCTGGAACAAGCAGAGATCGAGGTAAAGTACGAGAGTTATTTTGACAAGGAAAAGGAGATGATCCGGCGGATGAAGAAAATGGAAGACCATGAAATCAATCCGGATTTTGATTATACAACCTTGTCTTCTCTGTCAAATGAGGCACGTGAAAAACTTGGTCGCATAAAACCAAGAACGCTTGGACAGGCGTCACGAATTTCAGGGGTGTCCCCATCGGATATTTCAGTTTTGTTGGTTCACATGGGAAGGTAGTATCATAAATTATTGATAATCAATTAATTACAAATTAAAAACAACGATTTCAACACGGCCCTAAATAAGGCCCCCTGAAAGCATATCTTGGTTCCCGAGGGTTATCCTTCCATAAAAATTCAAAATCGCTCAAATCGCCTTAAATGACTGTAAAATCAAAAAGCAGGATTCTCACTCTCCTTTCTGGCCTTCTGGTCTTGCTTATCTCATCTTGTGCTGTTCAGCAGACTCCAACAGGTGGTGAAAAAGATACCGAACCACCTCAGCTGATTTCTGTCACGCCGCCTAATGAGACATTAAACTTTAAGGCGGAAGAAATTGAGATTCTCTTTAACGAATACGTTCAACTTCAAAACGCTTTTCAGGAAATAACAATTTCTCCGGATCCGGAAACCCGGCCGGAATTCCGTACTCGTAAAACAGCCATCCTTGTTCGGTTTACAGACACTCTGGAAGAAAACACAACTTATCAGATCAATTTCGGAAAAGCGATCGGCGACATGAACGAACGCAATCCATACTCAAACCTGAAATACGTTTTTTCTACAGGCAATCAAATTGATTCTCTCCGCATACGGGGCTCGGTATCCACCTATACCATGGGCATTGATCCCAAAAAGAATGATCCTTCATCCATACTCGTGCTCATTCACCGCCAGCAAGACAGCATTGCTCATCCTGATAGTCTGATCATGATGAAAAAGCCAGGCTATTATACGTATGCTGATTCATCAGGTAATTTTGAAATTACCAATCTTAAAGAAGGCACCTATCGTCTGTATGCACTAAAGGAAGAAAATGATTCACGGCTATACGATGATACCAAGGAGTTGATTGGCTTTCTGGAAGAACCCTTAACCCTTCAGGGGGATACATTGTTGCCCAAAATTCACCTGGCAACTATGGAACAGGCACAACTGGAAGTATTAAATGAAAGGAATCAGGATGCCAGGCTTACCATATTATTGAGCAAACGAACTGACAGTCTGAGTTTGAATGTT
>DATCYD010000091.1:0-6854 GCA_036570465.1 Anseongella sp. | reverse complement strand
TATAGTCAGCTGGAGGCCATTGCGGTCGAGCTGTTTAACCAGCAATACGGCTTTCACTTAAGCAGAAACAATTTATGCCTTATTCCCGGCCACCAGCATGTCTTAAGTAAAATAGCGCTCCAGCTTTTGAGTGGGCAAATCGTTGTTGTAACCTGCCCCGGCAGCCTGACCATTAACAACATCTTAGCCGAGGTCGGCGCTTTACCTATCCCCTTGCAGGTTCACCCTTCGGGGATCGACCCTGTTCAACTGGAGGCGCTTTGTAAAACCCACCGCGTAAAAGCCTTACTGATAGATACAGCGAGCTACTGCATGATGGCTGGAGAGATGAATGCGTCCCTTATGGACGAACTAATTATTCTGGCCGAGAAGTACCATTTTTTGATCATCGAGCACAACAGCGACCGGGAACTTTGGTTCGGTCCGGGTCATTATCCGCTGATTGCCAACCGGAGGCATCGGGATCGGCTGATTTACCTGGGTTGCCTGAGCAGCCTTATCACGCCGTTGAACTACTTTGGAGTCGTGGCCGGCCCTGATCATTTTACCGGTGCGTTCAAAGAAAAATGGCTGAAATCCTCGCTTGACGAAAGCCGGGAAATAGCGGGAACGGTTCACCAGTTATTGATAGCCGGAGAGACTCATCAATCGCTGAAAAAGTTAAGAAAGATTTTCTACGAAAAACGCGAAACGGCGGCAATGCTTATCCGGACCTACCTGGGCGATCATGTGACCTTTTCTATGCCGCCGGCTGGACTCGCTTGCTGGTTATATTTAAAGGATCACTCAATTATCGACCCCTTAACCGATGAACTAAGGAACGAGGGTATCCTTCTACGGCCCCAGGCGGATTACTCCACCGGCTACCCGGCGTATCCAGCTCTTTTCTTTGGGTTTGGCCGGCTTCCCATACTGCAAATTGAAGAAGTGCTGCAAAGCTTGAACGATCTTTTTGGAAAGCTGCGGAAGTAAAAAAGGGACTTGTAACACCCTTTCAACTCCCTTAAGTAGCGGCTTTTTCCCGTTCGTCTTCAAAAACAGACCGCTCGTCTACAAAAAAGGTTTTCGAAATGACGTTCGTGTGCGAAATTCCTACCAATGTCGACGAATTTTCTACCAATGTCTAAAAAGTTCGTCATGCCCCTTTCGAGGATGGTATCATTGCTTCTGAGAACAGATGGTTTAACGTCTAAAATAAGGCAACATGAAGTTACAGATTGCTACCTGTCAGCCCGTGAATGTTTCGGGCCATGGTTCAACGATTGGGGTTCGCAAAAAGAAAAAGAATCCGAAAGTTCGGGTGAAGAAATATGCCCTGGTTCCTTTGGGCAGCTTCGCTTCCGAGACCGATGGCGATGAAGTTTTCGGCGTGCCTTCCTGTTGTTTTGACCATGTTTAACCAAGAGCAGCAGGGCTCTGCTAGCGGCCTTGCTGCTTTTTCAAAGAATCGATCATGATTATTCAGGAAGGCACGACCCAAAAATACGATCGGCGCGTAAGGGCGCTAAAAAACAAGCTGCGCCGGGTACAGGTGGAGAATATTTATTCGCCTCACCGATGGAATTACCTGTACACGTGCGCTAACCTCCTTCATTTATTACCATTTAAGGAAATGGACAGTGAAGCATTCTATCGCAGCCTCCTGTACCATGAGCACCTTTCAATTCTTGACCGGAAAATGCTGCCAGAGATCACCGGCCGTATTTGCTATGAGGGTGACCTTGAGTTTTTGCGGGATCATAAAAAGAAGGGCTTTATTTTTTGCAGTTACCATTTCGGTTCGTTCCACTCCCTGCTCTATGTGTTTGCCAAGTACGGAATGAACCTTGCCGTAGCAGTAAGCAGCCAGGCTTACCGGTCGCTTGCTGCCGAGATTACTGCTGATGTCAGACGTTTTTGCGCAGAGAAAAACTACCACATGAATTTTGAGCTACTCGACATAGGATCCCATGCCGGCAGCTTCCGGCTACTACGAAGGCTAAAACAAGGATACAATGTTTTGATTTACCTGGATGGGGAAACCGGGAACCCCAAGGACGAGCGCTGCGAGAAATGGACAAGCGTGAATTTTCTCGAGGGAGTTCTTCAGGTTAGAAAGGGAATCGCCAGCATTTCTCATTTTGTCGGCGCGCCCATCGTCCCGGTAATCAGCCGCCGGGAACCGGACAATGGTATTACTATTCATTTCTTCTCCCCCATTCGTCCTGAAAAGGAAACGGATGTAAATCACTACGTTCCCAGCACCACCCGTAAACTGTTTGCGCTGTTGGAAGAACAGGTAGCAAACACACCCGACCAGTGGGAAGGCTGGCTGTATGTAAACAAGATGCTTTCTGCAAAGAAATACCCTCTTCATTATCAAAAGCGGGTAGCCAATGTAGAAACGACAAAGACCTATTGCTTCAACAAAGAACGGTATGCCCTGGCCTCAGACCGCAAGCACCATTTCCTATTCGATAAATATTACTACACTTCCCAAAATATCACTTCTGAGATATTGGAGCTATTAGCAGAAACTGGGCAACAAGGAGGGGCGGCCAAAATAAATGTGGTTCGAAAGGAGATACTGGAATACTTCGTTAACCATCAAATCTTCATCGAAGGCGATTAAAACCAGGTGTCGCATGATCTTAGTGCTGAGCAGCGATATGTACGAACAAGGGACCGACCCGGTGGTGGATTGGCTGGCCTATTACGGGGCGCCTTTCCTACGCCTTTCCATGGGCCAGCTGATCTATGGGAAAACCGGCGTTGTGGTCGACGTGGACAAGGAAAGCCTTTTAGTAAACAACGTGAACATCAGAGAAGAAGTGAATGTCGTTTGGTTCAGCCGAATGCTTCCTAAACAAACGGCTGACGACACATTTGGGATTTGTCAACCGAAAAGTCTCCATGAGGATATTCGCGAGGAGGCCAGCAGTTGCCTGGAGTTTATTTACTATTTATTAGAGGATAAAATATGGCTTCCGCATTTTGATTCGGTAGCCGTCAACAAATTGATGGTACTCAACAGAGCAGGTAAATACCATATTAAAGTACCGCATTCCAGGCTCATCAATAACCGGGAAGACCTGGAAACTTTTTTTCGAGAAAATAATGGACGAGTGGTTACCAAACCTGTTCACGGTGCCGTTTTCTATCTTAAAGACGACTACGCATACCTATCGTTCACAAAAAGAATGAGGCAGCAGGAAATCGACTTGCTGCCGGATACATTTTTCACCTCCCTTTATCAGGAGTTTATCGAATCGGATTTTGAGGTACGGTTGTTTTACCTGGATGGTTCCATGTATCCCCTTGCAATGCTTCCTTCAAAAGCGGATGAGCGACAGGCGGATATCAAACACACGCGGCTTACCCAGCCCTTGCATTATCATTCCTTCCGTTTAACCGGTGAGGAAAAAGAATCTTTGCAACAGTTGATGCAAGACCTAAATCTGAATATTTGCACCATCGATTTGCTAAAAAAGGGATCCGAACTGGTATTGGTTGATGTAAATCCGGTAGGGCAATACCTTTTTGAGTCCCAGCAAGGTAACCGGTTTCTCGAAAAAGCCATTGCCGAGTGGCTGATCAAACAAGACGGAAAGCGCGTTAACCAAAATAGCTATAAAAATCATGGCGCTGTTACCCACCCTGTTTCCTGAATCGGTCCTGGAAAGATGTCCGGTATTCTACCGCTTTTTGCAGGCCATACCGATTGAAGATTTTGCCGAGCTCCGGGAGAAAAAGGTCAGCAGCAGCTGCCTCCATCAAAGCAGCGCCTACCTGACCACCGAAGGCTATAAACCCACCTCGTTGATAGCGATACACGATGAAAACTGAGTGGTTTAAACTGTCCAATGGCATTGTGCCGGTGGTTGGAAAGAATGACTTCGCAGTTTATGACCTGAATAGGCACTTGGTTCATCGCGTTCAACCCTTTGTCTACCATCAGCTGCAACGAATGCGCAGCATATCTTTAACGGATCTATATGTACGATGCCAGCCGAGCGAGCGCATCCAACTTGCTGGACTAGTAACGGAAATGGAGAAGCTGGAATGGGGATTCCGAACCACCGAACCCGAACGTTTTGAAGACATGCCGCTGGAATGGTATTGCAGCAGCCATTTGCAACAAGTCGTAATCGAGTATGCCGGTGATAACTATTTGCTTGCACGGGTATTGAGACAATTGGATGCTCTGCTGTGCAAACATCTGGAACTGCGATTTATTCAGAAAAATTATAGCGAACACCTTAAAGGTCTCCTTGATCTTACCAGAAATTGCTCGTTCCGCTCCATCCACCTGGTAGTAAATCACACCGGTTACCCGGGAGACGGCAGAAGTTTGTTTGCCCGCTATCCCAAGCTTACCCGGCTGACCATATACGGTGCCCGGCAACCTTATTCCCTTCGCCTTGGTCAGCATGCTATTATCGTTTCATCTCAAAAGAGCTTAAAAGAGCTGACCAGGCAGAAAGCTGCCTGTTATGTGGTTAACCGTAATTTTTTTTGTGAGTCGCTCAGGTTCAACCCCTATTACAACCGGAAGGCATGCATTGATCGTTTCGGCCGGATCAAAAATTGCCTGGATCACAAACGTGATTTCGGAAACGTACGGGAGATTGCTCTGAAAACAATCCTCACCGATAGTTCATTTACCAGTCTTTGGCACGCCAGCCCAGACCGGATCAGGGAAGTGAAAGATAAGGCTATGCGGTATGCCATGCTTATTTCAGCACGACCAAAACCCGTTCCAGGGACCGCTGAATTCACACTGATTTGACCCAAAGCTGCCCTGAGGGTATCATTTAGGCCGCACCGTACCCTTTCTCGCTATAAATCCGTAGCTTTATGGGTGAAGAGGATTATTGTTTACAAATTCCTTTACCTATGTATGGACAAGCATACAGACGGAAACGGCTGAGCCGTACCGATTGGATGGTTATTGGTATATATTGGCTGATTGTTTTACCGCTGATTTATCTGACTAATATCCATGTATATGAGCTGGCGACTGTTCTGAAGGCGATGGCATTTACCTTCATCCTGGACTCAGCATTAGTGCTGACTGTCCTATATATCTTGCCTTCCTTATTTACAAAGAAAAAGTATGTGGCCATTCTCATGCTCTCAGCTACCATCTTAGTTTTTGGGCTGGTATACATGATAGGATACAGTCTACTCTACAAAGGAGAATACAGAATCACCCCCGGCAGTTGGGCCGGGGGTGTGCTGCAGCATGTGCGCAGTTACGGTCTTTTATTGATATTTGCGTCGGTTAGAAAATTCTACACGCTTCAACTTCAGTCCGAACGGGAAAAGTTGGAAGCCCAGATTGCCCACCTTAAATCACGGGTCAGCCCTCATTTTTTGCTCAATGCACTCTATGCATTTCATAGAAACGGTAAAGACAGGCATCTCAGAGAGCGATTTATTGAAGACTTTTCGGCGGTGTTGCATTATACGTTATATGATTGCCAGCAAGATTATATTGATCTCGAGGATGAAATCGCTTTTCTGAAAAACTACCTCTCTTTGGAGGAATTGCAACTTCGGGACGCTTCCTGCATTGAAACGAGTTTCTCGGGAAATTTCGAGGGCTGCATTGTACCAGGCATTCTGATCCAGTTTATCGAAAACGCGTTCAAACACGGGAGTAAAACCAGGGGAGAGCCGATAAAACTATCTTTTATCGTACAAGACTGCGTCCTTTACTTTTCCATCGAGAACACTTACCGAGAAAAAACAAAATCCCGGGATGTTGGAATCGGCCTGGAAAACGTCCGTAAGACGCTTGAGCTTCAATATAAAAACAGCTATGAATTGTTAATCGAGAACACTCTACCAGTTTTTTCAGTGCAGCTAATACTTCCTCTTTATGAACAGCAAAATAAGATGCGTGATAGTAGAAGATCAGCCTACGCCCGCTGAAGTCCTGGAAGGATACCTGAGAGAAATGCCTTTCCTGGAAGTAGTCGGCATTTGTCGCTCCGCTTTCGACACCCTTGATTTTCTTCGCCATCAAGAAGCAGATCTGCTGATTATGGACATAGAACTGCCGGATTTGGACGGCATCGATCTGGTAAGATCCCTACAAGGGAATTATCATTATATTTTTGTCACCGGGTACAAGAAATATGCAGTAAAAGGATTCGAAGTGGATGCTGTAGACTATATCTTGAAACCGGTTACCTTCAAACGGCTGACGGCGGCCATATACAAGTATATTCGCAAAGTAAGGCGAGAGGATATTTTATCCAGTGACAATACCCATCCTGAAGGCGTAGCCGCTGACAAGTTGGAGGCGTCATCCAAAGTCGAGTATTTCGTCGTTCGGGATAATCATCAATACATCAATGTCAGCCTTTCCGATATCATATACATCAAAGGACTCCGGGATTACATCCAGATTTTCTTACGAGAAAATAATTACATCCATAAAATGTACATCTCGGCGGCTGAACGATTCCTTTCCAAGGAAGGATTCTTGCGCATTCATAAATCTTATCTTGTGAACAAGCTCTATGTAAAGAAAATTTATCCGACCAGCGTCATACTGACGAATAATGACAAACTACCTCTTGGAAAAAATTATTGGCCGGAGATTAGTCATCGGCTTAAAAACAGTACGTTGTAATGCGGATAGCTATTTGTTTTCTCCTGCCCCCGATAACGGTTCTTTCATCGCTTTACGTTAATAGCGTAATTTGCAATCAGCATCTCGGTCTTTCTCTTTCCTTTCCCCTTTCCGGCTCTGGCATTGACCGAAACGGTCTGCTCAATCGACCAGGAATACCAGTTATTACCCCTCATGTATTCATTAAGCAGTGTCGATGGGTAAGAAGAAAGCAGGAACTTTCACTGATGGT
>DATCYD010000090.1:0-5725 GCA_036570465.1 Anseongella sp. | reverse complement strand
AGCGCCGGGGCGAATCTGGCAATTATTTTCAATGGACGTTTGACGATCGGTGGACGCCGGATAATAGGCATACCAATATAGCCAGGCCCTATAACCGGGCTGACGAATATTGGGCGCTTGACGTGAACAGAAGTACATACTGGTACGACAATATGGCCTATATGAGGCTAAAGAACGCTGTTTTAACCTACGATATCCCGAAGCATCTATTTGGAAATTCGGGGATTTCCAGAACAAGCGTTTTTGTTTCCGGGAACAATTTATTCCTATTGTATGCCGCCCAGGATAAATTCGATCCTGAAATAGGAGCGCCCTTAACATACCCGGCTGTTAAAACGTTCGCGATAGGGGCAAGAGTCACATTTTAATGATATTGAACTCGTAAGACGATGAAAAATATTACACGCTTTTTAATCGCCTCATTGATACAAATCCTTGTATTTGCATCATGTGACAACATATTGGATCAGCAAGCGGTGGATTCCTTTAACGAGGAATCCGTATTCTCCGATCTCAATCTGGTAGAAGCCTACCTGGGTAACTGTTATGAGATGATGGACGGTTCCAGTGGAACAGGGACAACGGCCCCTGCTTTGAGTCTGAATAAGGACCTGCTTTCATCCGCTACGGATGAGATGCTGAACCTGCACCGGCCAAACAATTCGGTGAACTTAAAGGGAACCCTGACCCCTGACAACCTGGGGAATTTTGGCAATACTCATTACCAATATTTGCGATGGGCCCCTTTATACACGAATATTAAGAATGTCAATGTGCTGCTGGCTAAAATAGACGACGTTCCTGTTTCCTCCGATACGGAACAAGCCTTACTTGACCGGATGAAGGCCGAGGCCTACTTTATCCGTGCTTATGACTATGCGTATTTAACCCGTGCCTACGGGGGGCTTGTCTTAATTGACCAACCTTTCGAATTGAACGATGATTTTCTGGCCGTGGAACGGTCCGGTCTTGACGAAACCCTCGCATTCATCCTCGCTGACCTGGATAAGGCCATTGAAGGACTACCTGTAAAAGCAGATATAGAACAGGGACGTGCTACAAAAGGCGCCGCCGCCGCGTTGAAGTCAAAACTTTTGAGCTGGAGCACAGGGGAATTGGTCAATGGCGGGTATGAACCGGGCAATTCGCTTGTATCCTTCCAGCAGGGCTCTCGCGAGGAGCGGCTCAGGGCTGCTAAGAAAATTGCCGGGGAGATTATGGACGGCCAATATGGTCACTACGCGCTTACCGGCACCACAAGCGACCCACCGGTGAATATGACCGAAGAACAGGTCATGGAATACGCGGAAAACTTCTATCGCATATTTGTTCAGAAAGGAGCCTGGAATGACGAAGTCATGTTTGGTATCCAACTACGAAATGCAGAAGGAAATCAAAAAGACATGAACAAAAGCTGGGGACCCAACGGCTATCATAATTTTGGCCAGAACCAGCCCACCGAGCCACTTGTCCGTTTGTTCGAGATGAAGGACGGTACCCCTTTTGTCTGGAGTAAATACGATCCGGGAAATGAAACGGTCAGGGATTTTACAGCTGCTGAACTGGCGGCGGATCCCGGGCGAAATCCTTATGTCGGCCGGGAGCCGCGTTTTTATGCATCCATTTTGTTTGATGGCGCTAAGTGGCAGGAGCGGCCCTCTGATATTATCGGAAGTGATCCCGAAGGACGTATTCAAACCGGCACCTTCATTGACGCCGCTGGAGATCAAACAGCCGGCCTTGATACCAGGCAGGCTGCGACAGAAGGCTGGAACGGTACCAAAACGGGCTACTATGTAAAAAAATATTTGGATCAGGAGCTTGAAGGGCAATATTTCAACAACGATAATGCCTGGATCGAATTCAGATACGCGGAAGTTATTCTTGATTTTGCAGAAGCCTGCATCGAATTAGGAGACATCCAGGAGGGACTTGATGCGCTGAATATGATACGTAACCGCGCCGGATTGCCCGACAGGGTCACTTCGGATCAGGGACAGGCCAGGGAATGGTACAGGAAAGAGCGGCAACTGGAACTTTTCGGGGAAGGCGACCGTTGGTACATGATGCGCAAATGGATGATTGCGGGAGATATCGTAGAAGACGTGCACCAGATGTTGATCAGCCATTACCACGATGGAAGAACGAAATGGGAGTACGATACGACAACGACAGTAGACAAGAGAACGTGGAACGACAACGCTTATTGGTTACCAATTCCCCAGGGGGAGAGGAATAAGGCCCCTCAGATAAAACAGAACCCTGGTTTTGAATAGTGAAATAAAATATTGTGAAATGGGAACAAAAGGGAGTTTTTCGAGAAGAAAATTTATTGAGCGCAGCCTGGTTGGCGTTGCGGGTGCCGGCATCGTTAACTTGTACGGTAATCCGCTGTTTGGGAAGTCTCCCGGCCTTCCTTTCGCAGAAAAGCAACCTGGACAACGATATAAGATCGGCATCGTTGGTTGTGGTAACCGGAGCAAGGCCATCCTGAACGCCTTGAACGGGGTGCCGGACATCGAAGTCGCCGCCCTTTGTGATATCGTACCTCACAAAATGGCGCAGCGGGCCGAGTTAATCAAGCAGGAGACCAAACCGCGGTTTTATACGGATATGGAACAGATGCTGAAACAGGACGACCTGGATGCAGTAGCCGTGATCACGCCACCCGGCCTGCATAAAAGCCAGTCTGTTGCCGCCATGGAGGCAGGAAAGCATGTGTTTTGTGAAAAGCCAATGGCCTTGACCGTCACCGATTGTAACCAAATGCTGGAGGCCGTCAAGCGCACGGGTAAGGCGTTGCAAATTGGTACCCAGCGCAGACACTCTAATGATTACAAGCTTCTGGCAGACACCATCCGGAATGATTCTGTGGGCGATATCCTGTATTCGGACCTGAACGATTACCGGGGAGACTGGAGGGTGCCGGAAGAGGATGAATACCCGGAGGGCGTATCATATTGGCGGCTCAGCCAGCGTGAAAGCGGGGGGGCTGTCTTTGAAATGGGAGCTCATATCATCGATGTCAACAATTGGATCTTCGATAGCGAGCCGGTTTCGGTTTCAAGTATTCAGGGGGTTAATAACCATTCGCTTCGGAAAAGAGATTCCATGGATCACGGCGGGGTCATTGTACGATACGCGAACGGAGCGCTCATGAATTATGGAAGCGTCGTTTATAACTACGGGCCCAATGCTCCGGACACTTTTTTCGGAGTCAATGGCACTGTTCAGTTTGGCGGCGGCGTGCTATCCGTCAATTATGGCCAGCCGAAAGGCGTGAAACAGCGCGGAGAAGTTCCCGCAAACCAAAAGAAATCCCTCCCCAAAGGAGGAGGTGTCGTGGAACAATTGCAGCATTTCGCAAAAGTGCTTGACGGGAAAAAGGATCCGTATCCAGACGGTATCATAGGACGGCAGACGGTTCAGATATGCGAAGGATCTGTACGATCCTCCCAGGAGCGAAGAGAAATTGTCATCCGGGATCTGGGATAATTTGTGTGGATATTGGTACATTCGTTTGCTTAAGCTAATACTATAATCGTTATACTATGTCAAAACAAGGATTCTCAAGAAGGGAATTTTTGAAATATTCCGCGCCGGCATTGATGCTGGTATCGCCTGCCTGTCGCTCCTGGAAGACGGGTTCCAGGTCAGCTGACCGGGCTTTTGCCGATTTATTCGACGGCCACAGCCTTTCGGGGTGGCACACGAATAAGGAAAAGATAGGCCATGGCACCGGCGGCAGGTGGCAGGTGGCAGACGGTGTGCTAACGGGGGAACAAGATCCTCCGGGGTCGGGCAACGGCGGGATACTGATGACCGACAAATCATACGGCGACTTCGAGCTCCAATTGGACATGGCACCTGATTGGGGAATAGACAGCGGCGTGTTCCTTCGCACCAATAATAAAGGCGAATGTTTCCAGGTGTATGTTGACTACCGGGATGGAGGGGACGTCGGCTTCATCTCTACCGAAAGGGCCAATGGCGGACAGAGAATGTTTATCCGGCCATTTTACATCAATGGCATTCTGGACGAGGAGGGAAATCTGAAAGGGTTTGAAACGCTGCCGGACAAGCGGGAACTTGCCTGGCAGCCTGGTGCTCTCCAATATCATTGTACGCCTGAACAATGGAAAGACACCTGGAAAATCGGAGAATGGAATCATCTCCGCATCCGATGCGTGGGAAAATATCCTGAAATTACAACCTGGATCAATCATACGAAGATCGCCCGGTTCGACGGATCCACTTCCCCCCATCCGCGAAATAAAAAAGAGGAATTGTTTGACGTGTTGGGGCGAGAAGGAGCCATTGGACTTCAGGTGCATGGTGGAAAAGGTTGGCCGGAAGGCGCAAAATGTCGTTGGAAAAATATTCGGATAAAATCATTGTAAAAAAATGCGAACGTTATTAGTTATGGCAGCCGCCTGTTCTGCCCTGTCAACACAAGCTCAAATGGTCCCCGAAATGACCGAAGTTTGGGAGCCCAAACCTGCAGTAATAGAGCCCGGTAAGGTGGCCGCCGATGGGATGGTTTCAGCCCCATCCGATGCCATTGTTTTGTTTGATGGCACTGATTTGTCCGAGTGGGAAGGTGCTCCGGATGCCAGGACGATGGTCAAAGGAAAAGATATGTCAAAATTCGTACCCTCGGCGGGGAAAAAAGCGGCGTGGGTGGTAAAGGATGAAGTTCTTACCGTGAACAAGGCAGCGGGAGATATCCAAACGAAAAGAACATTCGGCGATTTTCAGCTGCATATAGAGTGGCGTGTTCCCGAAGGGATTCACGGTAAAGGCCAGTTGAGGGGAAACAGCGGAGTTTTCTTACAGGGAATTTATGAATTGCAGGTGTTGGATTCATACCGCAATGAGACATATGTGAACGGACAGGCGGGAAGTATTTACAAACAAACCGCCCCTCTTGTGAACGCCACACGAAAACCAGGGAAATGGAATACCTATGATGTTATTTATACAGCTCCCACGTTCAGGGACGATGGTAGCTACCGCACCAAACCAGTTGTTACCGTGCTTCATAACGGGGTCCTCGTTCAAAATGGCACGGATATCCTGGGCACGACTCCCTTTATCGGGCTGCCTCAGGTGGTTCCGCATCAGGAAGGGCCAATCAGACTGCAGGCACATGGCGATGAAAGTGAGCCAATCAGCTTTCGAAACATTTGGATACGGGAACTCTGAAAATCATAAAAGTTGATGGAACGGCGTAAGTTTATAAAAAATACAGCAGTCAGCGGAATGACTGCAATGGGGCTTAGCGGAATGGTAAGCGCGGCAATGGGTTCAACGGAGGCTAAGGGCCTGGCCACGAGTTCGAATAAGGCCCGGTTCAATTTGAAATACGCCCCCAGTCTAAACATGTTTTCGCAGCATGTGGGGAAAGATCCGGTCGAACATTTGAAATTTATAGCTGACCAGGGTTTTCGCGCGGCCTTTGATCTGGGAATGGTTAATCGCCCACCGGAACAACAGGAGAAGATCGCCAACGAAGCCGCACGACTGGGGCTTGAAATGGGGCAATTCTCCTTAAAGATCGATTTCAGCGGCAGCACCTTCGTTCTTCAGGATAAAGAGGTCAGAGAGATGCTTAAAAAGAAACTGCTTGCTGGCCAGGAAGTCCAGAAACGCACAGGAATCAATCAGGCGTTGGTTGTCCTGGGACGTTACGATCAAAAGATGCATTGGGATTACCAAACCGCCA
>DATCYD010000089.1:0-16365 GCA_036570465.1 Anseongella sp. | reverse complement strand
AGAAGCAGGAGATGGTCAAATTCAAGATGATCAACGGGCGTCACCGGGATGCGCACATTCGATCGAACCTATATTATTCCATCTTTTTTCCGGTGGTGGAAATTGTATCCGCTGTATCCCTTGGATTGCTGGTGTGGTATGGCGCACGAGGCGTACTGGAAGGGGTAACCTCTCCCGGCACCCTGGTTGCGTTTCTGTTGTACATCAGCATGCTGTTCCGCCCTATTCGCGAACTGGCTGACCGATTCAATACCCTGCAAATGGGAATGGTCAGCGCTGAACGTATTTTCAAAGTGCTGGATACCCATGAACAAACACCGGATACGGGGTCTTATGCGCCCGGCAAGGTAAAAGGAGCGATTCGGTTCGATAAGGTATGGTTTGCATATATCGACGAGCAATATGTGTTGAAAGATATTTCCTTTTCGGTTCAGCCGGGAGAGACCCTGGCCTTGGTGGGGGCCACCGGGGCAGGTAAATCGTCTGTTATTAACCTGCTGAACCGCTTTTACGAGATTAATCGCGGGAGCATCGAGATTGATGGAACAAACATCCGGGACTATCGGCTTGAATCGCTTCGTTCTTCCATTGCCACGGTGCTGCAGGATGTATTTCTTTTTTCAGATACGATCTATAATAACATTAGCATCCGCAACCCGGAGATCGACCGGGAACGAATTGTCCGGGCGGCCCGGGAAGTAGGGGCGGAACAATTTATCCGGAATCTTCCAGGTGGCTTTGACTATAACGTGATGGAGCGCGGCGCAACTCTTTCTGCAGGCCAGGCGCAACTATTATCATTTATACGGGCGTTGGTGTACGATCCGGCGATCCTGATCCTGGACGAAGCCACGGCCTCGGTTGATACTGAAACGGAAGAGCTAATACAGCAAGCCATCCTGAAACTGATGGAAGGGCGCACCTCCATTGTGATTGCTCACCGTCTGTCCACGATTCAGCATGCCGACAAGATCATGGTGCTGGATCAGGGCCGGATCATTGAACAGGGGACCCATCAGGAATTACTGAAACTGAACGGAAGTTATCACCGGCTTTATCAGTTGCAGTTCAATAGCGCGGGCATTGGATTGCCGGCCAGCGAGTGAGGATTCTGAATATTTTTTTCGAATTATTGGAAAAACTTCTTTATGTTCGAATCCTAAACGCTAAATCTTTACCCCGCATGTCAGAGCAATCGAAAGGCTACACCTACCAGATCACCATGATCGGGATCTTATTTTTTATCCTGGGCTTCGTTACCTGGCTAAACTCGATCCTGATACCATATCTGCGAATAGCTTGTGAACTGACCACTTTTGAGTCGTATCTGGTGACCTTCGCTTCGTACATCGCTTACTTTTTTACGGCAATCCCGTCTTCCTGGATCCTGAAAAAGACCGGCCTGGTAAATGGCATGGCGCTGGCTCTTCTGGTGATTGGTGTCGGAGCGCTATTGTTTATTCCGGCAGCGATGTCCAGGGCCTATATCATCTTTTTGCTCGGACTTTTCGTCATGGGTACGGGTATGTCCATCCTGCAAACAGCAGTAAACCCCTATGCAACCATCCTGGGTCCCGTGGAAAGCGCGGCAAAGCGGATCAGCATCATGGGTGTTTGCAATAAGGTAGCAGGGATGCTTAGTCCGCTGATCCTGGGTGCAGTGGTTTTCAAGAATCTGGCCAGTGAAGACGAAGTAAAGGCGCAGTTGGCACAGATGGCCGCCGATCACCGGGAAACTTTTCTGAGCGAACTGGCCATGCGGGTGATTCTTCCGGCGGTTGTTTTGGCCGGAGTCATGATATTGCTGGCATTGCTGGTAAGACTTTCCAAGCTTCCCGAGGTGGAACTGGACGAAGAAACTCCGCAGGCCGATGCGGCTTCAGGCGTGGTTCGTCAGCAGAAGACAAGCGTGTTGCAGTTCCCGTTCCTGGTATTGGGTGTGATTACTATTTTCTTTTACGTGGGCGTAGAAGTGATGGCGGTGGATACCATTGCGTCCTATGGTTCTTATTTCGGATTTGACCTGAGCGCCACCAAGATATTCCCTACATACGTGCTTATCTGTATGGTCATTGGCTACTTTATTGGCATTGTGGCCATTCCAAAATACCTGAAACAGGACAAGGCCCTGGCCTGGTTCTCCGTGGCCGGAATGATCTTTACCATAGCAGCTATTTTTACCTCTGGTTTTGCTTCCATCGTCTGCATCGCGCTGCTGGGCCTCGCACATTCGATCATGTGGCCGGCAATCTGGCCATTATCCCTGGATGGGCTGGGTAAATTCACCAAAATTGGTTCCGCGCTGTTGATCATGGGGATTGCCGGCGGAGCCATCATCCCCCCGATCTATGGAGCATTGGCCGATAGCATGAATCCCCAGCAGGCATACTGGATCATGATTCCCTGTTATCTGTTTATCCTTTTCTTTGCGGTAAAAGGGCACAAGATCGGTCGCATCCGGCATGAGTAAACCTGAGTTCGACGATATTTTCATGGAGCTGGCTACCAGCTTGTCAGGCCGCTCTCATTGCGTGAAGGCCCAGGTAGGAGCTGTGATCGCCAGAGACACCCGTATTATTTCCATCGGTTACAACGGGCCGCCTTCAGGTACCCATAATTGCG
Organism: Anseongella sp.; assembly: GCA_036570465.1. Taxonomy (GTDB): domain Bacteria; phylum Bacteroidota; class Bacteroidia; order Sphingobacteriales; family Sphingobacteriaceae; genus Anseongella. The sequence continues at coordinate 13,743 of DATCYD010000089.1, read as the reverse complement.
ATGAAGAATGGCCGGAAACCGGTTGTCCACGCGATTCCAGGGGAAGCTGCTCACTGGCTCTTCATGCAGAGGAGAACGCCATTATTTATGCAGTCAGGAATGGTACCAGCCTCGATGGAACAACGCTCTATACCACGCTGTCTCCCTGTCTTTCCTGCGCCCGTCTGATTTTTTCGTCAGGTGTCCGGAAAATGATCTACAAGCATTCCTATGCGGAATACAAGGGGCTTCCTGAGGATGAAGGGATTGCCTTTTTAACTAAATTTGGGGTCGATGTCTGCCGGTATCCTTAGTTTTCTGACGCTGCTGTTTCTTCTGCAGGCCATGCCCGGCTGTGAAAAGCAGGCAGTGGAATTACAGGAAGTACGCTTCAATGGCTACGCACAGGGCACTACCTATCACGTCATCTATCTACAGGGCAACGGTACCAGCTATCAGTCCGAAATGGATTCTCTTCTGGAAGAAATTGATAGTTCTCTCTCCCTATACCTGCCTGGTTCATTGATTAACCGGTTTAACGAGCATCCGCGGGGTGTCCGGATGGACAATTTCTTACGTGAGGTAGTTGAAAAAGCGTATGTCGTCAGCCGTGAGACAGGAGGAACATTCGATTTGACAGTAAAGCCGCTAGTAGATGCCTGGGGATTTGGGGAGCAGCGGCATTCGGTGGTGCCGGACAGCGACCGGATCAGAAGCTTGCTGGATCTGGTGGATTTCCGGTTGCTGGAAATAAAGGGAGACAGTCTCATCAAAAAACACCCGGATGTCCGCATTGATGCTAATGGTATTGCCCAGGGATATACTCTGGACGTGCTTGCAGGGTTCCTCGAAAAAAAACACGTCCGCAATTACCTGGTGGAACTTGGCGGTGAAATCCGGGTTCGGGGAAAAAACCGCGAAGGACGGGGATGGAGAATCGGGGTGGAAACACCGCCGGAACCGTCTTCCGGGACAGATCACGACCCTTCGTCTGAAGCTGCATCTAGTCTGGCCAGGCCGCTTACCAGGATGATCAGTGTTTCGGACAAAGGAGTTTCTACTTCAGGCAATTACCGACGCTTTTTTGAATCGGGCGGAAAGCATTATGCCCATACCATTGACCCCCGTAGCGGGTATCCGGTGCAGAATAAACTCATCAGTGTAACGGTGGTAGCGCCGGATTGTATTACCGCTGATGCCTGGGACAACGCCTTGATGGTTATGGGAATCTCTGATTCCTTTGAAAAACTCAGGAAAAACGGGAAAATAGAAGCCTTATTTATCTATGCGGATGAAAACGGGCATCTGAGAGATACCAGCACTGCCGGATTTCACAAGTTTTACATCCCGGAAGACTGACCCTTTCCGGAAAACCGAATGATCGTTCCCACATCTGACGATTCCCCGGAAAAGCATGGCGCAGCCCCTTACCGCCGGTAGAACAGCCATTTGCCCAGTTCCCGGAAGGATGCTTTTTTGCCATACATGAGAATGCCGGTCCGGTAAATCCGGGCCGCGGCCCATACGGTGAAGGCAAACCCCCCGACCAGAAGCGCCATTGAGAGAATGATCTGCCAGGCGGGCACCCCAAAGGGAAGCCGTACCATCATCGATACGGGGGATGTGAAAGGAATCAGGGACAACCAGAACAGGAGGGGACTGTCCGGGTTGGTAATCAGGCCGAAAGAAGAGATGTAAGCAAATAACAGTGGAAGTGTAACCGGAAACATGAATTGCTGGGTTTCGGTTTCATTGTCCACAGCCGATCCGACAGCAGCAAACAAGGCGCTGTACAACAGGTATCCGCCCAGGAAATAAAAGATAAAGCAGACCAGTATCAGGGGGATATTGATCGTCCCCAGCGCGTTCAGTACTTCAACGGCAGGGTTGCCAGCTCCGGCAGCGATCTCTCCGGTAAAAAATGTTTTTACGATTCCTGTTGCGGCCAGGGTAAGCACGATCCAAAGCAGGAACTGGGTCAGGCCAACCAGGGCAATACCCAGGATCTTGCCCAGCATCAGCTGATGGGGCTTTACCGATGAAATAATGACTTCGACGATCCGGCTGGTTTTTTCTTCAATCACACCCCGCATGACCTGGACGCCATAGAGAAAAATAAACATATAAATCAGAATGCAGGCGGTTAAAGCGACACCGTAAGAGGCGCCTGCGCTGGTCCTGGCTTCTCCTTCTTCGGTCAGGCGTGAAGTGTGGAGGGAAACTTCTACATTCAGGCTATTCAGTACCGCGGTGTCGATACCGGCTTCTACCAGGCGTTTATCGCGCAGGATATTTTCCATCTGCCCGTCTATTCGTTCGATCAGATTCATGCCGGCCTGTTTGGGGGAGATCAGCTCAATATCCCGGGGCACATCGTCGAAAGGAGCAATATGAAGCAGGAAATGGTCTTCTTGTTTCAGTATTGCCTCTTTTTCTGATTCCAGGCTACCTTCGGCATAAGTAAAGCGGATATTGTCAGTATCGTTAAAGCGTTGCGCAAATACATTGCTTTCGTCCAGAACGATCACGTGTCTCATTTCTTTTGCACCGGCCATGGCAAACATAAAGATAGCGGCATACATACCCACGATCAGCAGGGGAACCAGAATGGTGAGGATGATAAATGATTTCTTCCGGACCCGTGTCAGGTATTCCCGGGTGATGATGAGCATGGTCTTGTTCATAGAAAATCAGGCTTCTGTTACGCTTTCTTCTTTTACACTCCGAACAAAAATATCATGGATGCTCGGGATTACTTCCTGCATGCCCTGTACTTCCATTTCAGGAATAAGTGTTTGCAGCAGTTCGTTGGAAGTGGTGCCGTTCAATAATTGCACCTTCAGATATTCCTCTCCGTCAGGACGGGGAGTTTCATCAGACAGGACACGAAATTTATTAGGTTGGGAGTTCAGAATGGCGGCACCGTTAGTTCCGGCACAGCGGACTTCGTACGTATTGCTCCGGTACTGCGACTTGATGTCCTGTACCTTTCCCTCGAGTACTTTCTTTGCCTTGTTGATGAGCGCGATACTGTCGCACATTTCCTCCACACTTTCCATACGATGGGTAGAAAAGATCACAGAGGTTCCTTTTCGGTTCAGTTCCAGGATCTCTTGTTTGATGATGTCTGCATTCACCGGGTCGAAACCGGTAAAAGGTTCATCCAGGATCAGCAGCCGCGGCTCATGCAGCACGGTGGCAACGAATTGAACCTTCTGCTGCATGCCTTTGGAGAGTTCCTCGACTTTCTTTTTCCACCAGCTTTCCATTTCCATTTTCCGGAACCAGCCCCGAACCCTTTCAGTCGCTTCGTGTCTGCTCATACCTTTGAGGCGGGCCAGGTAGAGGACATGTTCGCCTACTTCCATTTTTTTGTAGAGTCCTCGTTCTTCAGGAAGGTAGCCAATCATGGAAATGTGCGCTGGCTGAAGTCTTTCGCCATTCAGGAATACTTCGCCTTCATCAGGAGCTGTGATCTGATTAATGATCCGGATCAGGGAGGTCTTGCCTGCGTTGTTGGGCCCAAGCAATCCGAAACTACTGCCTTCTTCCACCTCCAGGCTTACATGATCAAGGGCTATGTGGTTCGCATATTGTTTCAGGATATTCCGGACGCTCAGCATCTGTTTCGATTTTTTCTTCGCAAAATACAGGCTACTACCAGCACGGCAAAAGCGAGCGCAAAATAGTAAAAGATTTTGTGACTTCGGGGCGTGGTGTTCAATTCCCCGATCAGAATAAAACCTGCCCAATTTGCAGGTGACTTCATAGAGGCGTCAATCACCGGGTTTTCCAAATAGTCAATCCGTGCTTTTTGAAGTGCATATGCATATCCGTACCCCTGGTGAATGTACTGATGCAATTTCATGGATATTTTGTAGGTGATTTCCTTATTTGTGCCCCACATGGAGGTGATGAAATTGGGGCAGCCTGCGCTGGCAAATGCCTCCGCCGCTTTGAACAGATCATGGATGGATGCATCGCTCTCCGGGTTGGTGGGGCAGGGGCTCAGTACCACCAGGTTTACTCCCTTCAGATTTAGCTCTGGGATGTCCCGGATGAACAAACGGGAAGCATCTTTCCGCTCGTTTGCTCCGGGGTTACCGGCATTCGGGTTGCCTGCTTTCGGGTTGCCTGTTCCCGGAGTACCTGTTCCCGGGTTAAAGTCGATAAAAGCCAGGTGCGGCTCATTCAGTGTTGCATAAGTGGCCAGATGGATTACGGCATAATCACCCGCCTTTCGTTTAAAACCTTCCAGGCTGGCTGCCTGCCCCATCAGGTGGTCTGCCTTGATATTCATGATCTCCTTTTCAGAAGCAGGCATATTAAACGGTGCGATCGCGAGTACTTTCTGACGTGCATAGTCTGAAGGGAGATCTCCGGGGCTGATCAGTGCTTCCGTACTGACGGCATAACTGATTGCATAATCGTGCAGCATGAACCGGTCCGAACCGGTATCAGGTACCAGGGTCTCAAATGGAATCTGACCGGTTATCTGGCCGGGGATGATAACCAGATGGGTCTTTCCTGTTAGCATGGGCAATGCTGGCATGATCAGTTTCTTGTAAAGCCGGTGTGCTGCTTCCCGGTCAAAGATTGCTCCTTCCTGCAGGCTGGTCTTGAGGGCGATAACGCTGCTTAGCAGGACGCTTCCCGTTGCCATATGGAAAGTTCGCGATTCTTTTCCTGTGATTACCTGAAGCCGGAGTTCGCCTGCTCCCAACGAATAATTCAGCACAGCAGTTTTTGTATTGCGAAGCATTGACTGAAGGCCTTCCGTGCTGTCGGATGAAATGGTATCCCGGGGTTCCGCGGCGGGATCACCGATAGCAGTGCCTTGCGCACCGGATGTCCGGGCGGAAGGCCAAAGGGAAAGAAAGATGGTAAGCCAGAAAACGACGGCAAGCGGTTTCATGCGGCTGGGTTAAATTTCTTTAGTATTTCATCAGCAAGTTAAGCATTTTCCGGTCCAGATGTTGCCCCTGCCAGTTTTCGTATTCAACATCTTCCCGTCTCGAGTTCAGGACACCAAAATCACCGGAGAACTCCCATATCGCATATCCGATGCCATTGCTGGTTAAGATATCAAGCACATCACGGAACCAGGCCAGGAACACGTCATGCGGCGTTTTGTTCCAGCAACCACATTCGCCACAATGCACACCGGTGCCGTTTTGAAGCAGCTCTATCCATGGACGATACACCTCTTCAAGCATTTCCCGGCCCAGGTACCGGCCGCCGACCTCGCCCGGCCATTTCGGAACGGGCAGGTTTTCAGGGTCTTTATTCGCCCAGGGAGCCTTGTAATGAGAAATAATACCCGGCGTATATCCCCGGCAGCTTTGGGCGATGTCCAGATCGGTAATTTCGGGGATTACTTCGTTTCCCACATTATTGCCGTCAGCGATGATGGTCCTGTCCGGGTTTAGGCTGCGGATTGCTTCGGAGGCGGCTTTTGCCACCTTCCGGTATAAATGGCCCGGAACCTTCCCCTTGGACGCATGCTGATTGTTCATATCGGAGATCATGGCAGGCTCGTTCACCAGGTCGAAACTGATTTTCTCTTTCGGGATATTCCGGTAACGCCTCGCCCACATTTCCCAGTGGAAGCAAAACGCTTCCAGCGCCTCCTGGTCGGTCCACAGATAATAGGGTTCCCGGAAGCCGGCATTGATGCAATAACCGGGAGCCCGGTGCAGATTCAGGCTTGCATGCATTCCATACTTATGGGCCAGACTCACCAGTCTGTCCACTTTTTCCAATGCCTTTTCACTGAAATGAAAGACTTCTTCCGGCCGGATGGGCCGACTGCGATCAAAATCGAGGTATGCCGGGTAGGCCATGGGAATTCTGACGAAATCAAATCCCCAACCGGACATCCATTTGAATTGCTCCTCGGTGGTGCCAGGCCTTGCATGAGATGGATCGGGCGAAAAAAAGTCCAGTAGGTTGAAGCCCCGCCAGCGTGGCAACTTGTTCGTGATGGCTGTGGGATTACCGGGTTTTCCGGTAATCCCGGATGCCGTTAGTACTCCGGTTCCGGTTACGAGTGTGCCTGCCAGCATGGCGCCCGATGCGCCAATGAATTTCCTTCGGTTGATCCTTTCCATGTAACAGGATATTTGTGTAACAGGATATTTGCAACAAGATAATCAGAACCCCTGGCTTTTTCAAGACGGGAAAGGATCCCCGGCGGATATGATGCATTTCGGGTACTACATTGCCAGTGTCAACCGGACGATACGGGGAATGAAGGAATGTCCTCCAGGAACCGGTAGGAGCGGTTGATGTGGTCTATCTGACAGCAAAAGTGACGAAGGCCATTGGTGATCAGCAGGTACTTTGCCTGATGCCGGGTGTTGTAAAGGGCGGCTTGTTCAAATACCGAGTTGCTGAGTGTCACGTTTGGAGATTTACATTCGGCAAGCAGGTATTCTTTACCCTGAGGGTCGAAGAACAGCACATCACTGCGTCGCTTACGTTCATTTACGGAAAGCCCGCCCTCGATCTGTACCAGGCTGCGAGGATATCGCCTGGTTCTGGTCATGTACTGGACCAGGTGCTGGCGTACCCATTCTTCAGGGGTGCAAACCAGGTATTTTTTTCGCAACGGATCAAAAATGTATAATTTCCCCTCCTGCTCCTGCAAGCGGAAGGGATAGGGAGGGAAATCCAGCTGGACCAATAATTTCTCGTAACGACGATCCATCACACAAATCTAATGTCTTTCTTGTAAAAATGCCTTTTTTATTCGGAAACGAAATGCGAAATTCGGCGGGATGAGTTACGGTGAACTGCTGAATGACCTGAAGTTGCGCAAATTCGCGCCACTTTATCTCCTGCACGGGGATGAAAGCTATTACATAGATCTCCTGAGCGACTACATGGAAGAACATATTTTGAGCGATGCGGAAAAGGGTTTCAACCAAACCATTTTCTATGGCAAGGATACCGATATGCTTACCATTGTCAGTGCGGCAAAACGTTATCCCATGATGTCTGATTACCAGGTTATTCTGGTCAGGGAAGCGCAGGCGATTAAAAAATGGGATGCGCTGCTTTCCTATGCGGAAAATCCCCTTCCCTCCACACTACTTGTGTTTTGTCATAAATACGGAACGCTTGACAAGCGGCTGAAAGTCACTAAAATGATCGTGAAGAATGGCACGGTGCTGGAAAGCAAGAAACTTTACGAAGATAAATTACCTGCCTGGGTAAGTGACTATCTGCAGGAAAGAGGCTATCGCAGCGATCCCCGGACCTGTGCGCTCATTTCCGAATACCTAGGAAATAACCTGCAGAAGATCGCCGGAGAGCTGGATAAACTGCTTCTGAACTTTCCGGCCGGGACGAGTATTGGAGTGGATGAGGTGGAGAAAAATATCGGGATCAGTAAAGACTTTAATGTGTTTGAGCTAACGGCCGCCTTGGGAAAGAAAGATAAGCTGAAAGCGCATCGCATTGTCAATTATTTTGCCTCAAACCCCAAAGATCATCCGCACGTGGTAGTCATGGGGGCGTTGGCCGGCTTCTTCAGCAAGTTGGTGGTTCTGCATTCCTTGAAAGACCGGTCCCGTCAGGGGATTGTTTCGGCGCTGAAAGTCAATCCTTATTTTGTGGGGGAATATCAGCAGGCCGCCGCCAATTATCCGCCGCGACAGGTATGGGATATTATTTCCATTCTCCGGGATTATGACATGCGTTTTAAAGGGGTGAACAATACGGGAAATACAGATGCCGGCGAACTGATGAAGGAAATGATTTTCAAAATCCTTAAATAAGTTTAGTTTTGCAGGTGCAAAAATTTAGATAATGAGCATTTTAGTCGATAAGAATTCAAAAGTAGTTGTTCAGGGATTTACCGGCAGCGAAGGAACTTTTCATGCCTCGCAGATGATCGAGTACGGTACCCGGGTAGTGGGAGGGGTTACCCCCGGAAAGGGCGGAAGCCGGCACCTTGATTTGCCGGTTTTCAATACAATGGCGGAAGCGGTGAAGGAAACCGGCGCCAATGTGTCCATTATTTTCGTGCCTCCGGCATTTGCCGGCGACGCCATTATGGAAGCGGCGGCGGAAGGTATTGAACTGATCGTTGCTATCACCGAAGGAATTCCCACCCGGGATATGATTGCAGTGAAATCTTATCTGGCTGATAAAAACGCAAGGCTCATCGGGCCGAATTGTCCGGGTGTCATTACCCCCGGGGAAGCAAAAGTGGGTATCATGCCTGGTTTTGTGTTTAAGTCCGGTGGCGTTGGCATTGTATCCAAATCCGGTACCCTGACTTACGAAGCGGCTGACCAGGTCGTAAAGGCCGGTTTGGGTATTTCCACTGCAGTTGGGATCGGTGGCGACCCCATCATTGGCACTACGACCAGGGAAGCGGTGGAACTGCTGATGAATGACCCGGGAACCGACGGCATTGTCATGATCGGAGAAATCGGTGGTGGCATGGAAGCTGAAGCAGCCCGCTGGGTTCAGGAAAATGCGACCAAACCGGTTGTCGGCTTTATTGCAGGGCAAACCGCTCCACCGGGCCGTCGTATGGGACATGCCGGCGCCATTGTCGGCGGGGCCGAGGATACAGCGGCTGCAAAAATGAAGATCATGGCCGAATGCGGTATTACAGTGGTAGAATCTCCCGCACAAATCGGGAAAGCAATGGCCGATGCGTTGGGAAAGGTAGGAGTGTAAATGAAACTGCTCGAAGGAAAAACTGCCCTGATCACCGGCGCCTCCAAAGGCATTGGCCGTACGATCGCCACCCGATTTGCCGAGGAAGGCGCCAATGTTGCGTTTACCTATTTATCATCAGTGGAAAAAGGACAAGCCCTGGAAAAGGAACTGCAACAGTTTGGCACCCAGGTGAAAGGATATCGTTCCGATGCTTCCGATCATGCAGCGGCCGATGCGCTGGTGACTTCCATCGTGGAAGATTTCGGAACGCTGGATATTGTGGTGAATAACGCAGGCATCACCAAAGACGGTCTGCTGATGCGGATGAGTGAAGAACAGTGGGACGATGTGCTGAACATCAACCTGAAATCAGTGTTTAACCTCACCCGGGCCGCCTCGCGTCCCATGATGAAGCAGCGAAGCGGGGTGTTCATTAATATGAGCTCAGTTGTGGGAGTGAAGGGCAATGCCGGACAGGCAAATTATGCGGCTTCCAAGGCGGGCATTATCGGTTTTTCCAAGTCAGTTGCCCAGGAGCTGGCATCCAGGAATATTCGCACAAATGTGATCGCTCCCGGCTTTATCCGTACTGAAATGACCGATGTCCTGCCCGAAGATGTGACGTCCGGATGGATTAAGAATATCCCCCTGAAACGCATGGGAGAAACCACAGACGTTGCCAACGTGGCCGTTTTCCTGGGCTCTGAACTGAGCGCCTACGTGAACGGGCAGGTGATTTCAGTCTGTGGTGGCATGACTACCTGAGCTATTGCACTTCGTAGCGCAGTACTGCGCGTCCCAGCTGACCCGATCCGTTGATCCCTTCCACCACTACCCGGTAGGTCCCTGGCTGGTCGGCATTGAAGAAGTCAAAACCGGCTTTTCCGGTTTCTGTTGTGATCAGATTAGGCTCCCAGTGGATGGTAGTCCGGAAATCTGTCAGCAGGCTCTCTTGGGTCCCGTCATACCGGGGCGAATAGAACTCACTGCTCGTATCGAAGCCCCGGGGCGCGTAATGCGCCATTTCCGGAGAATAGGTAGCCGCCCGGGTAGCGCCGCTCCGGGTAGTGATCAACAGTGCGCCGCCACTTTCGCCGGTTGTTGTTGGTTGCATAAAGAGCGACATTAAGGCCAGGTTGGTTCGCACCACATCTACCCGTATCACATCAGCCGGATCCACTCCGTTATTTTCCAGTATATCCGAAAGCTCAGTCGGATTGGAAATCATATGGCCGTTTAACACGACTGCCATCCGGTTTCCGCGGCTATAAGGCGCGATGGTTCCTTCTTCCCGCCTGAATGTGACCCCATGCAATCTTCCCTGCAGGCAGTCAAGCAGGGAGGCGCAAAGTCCTGGTTGATCCAGCCGCAGGGTCTGGTCTGAGCTGCCTTCGGGAATGGAAAACATACCTCCTTCGTCCTGGTTCCGTTTTGCGGTGACTGTCACGCCTTCAAGCATGTTGATCTGTTCGGTCATGCCGTGTTCCTTCAGGTCTTCCAGCCGTGCCCGGCTATTTGCCAGGTAAGTTTCCAGATCATGGTTGATGCCGCCACTCAGGTCACCCGCGTTGGGGTTCGGTGTCACAGGCGCCCGGCCATGAACCGGATCCATGACCACTTCTACATTTTTGCCTCCCCTGGCGTTCCGTCCCTGTACGGAGAAGGAAACGTCTTTACCCAGAAGAACGGTTCCAAAACTAAAGCGGCCCGTGGCATCCGTGATGGTGTCCCGCATAACACCTGACAGGGAGAACAATGTCACCTGACCGCCTTCCACTGGTTTTCCTCCCAGCGTCAAAATTTTTCCGCTTATTGGTACAAGCAGATCTTCGGCAGTATATTCCGGTTCTTCAGCAGGCGTCAGCAAATCTTTCCAGGTAAACCGGCGATATCCCTGGGTCATCATCAGCAGGTCCAGGGCTTCGGCGTTTTCCTTGCTTTGATCCTGAAAATACCAGGCAGGATCTTCGACATATCCCCGGATATCGGAGCGCAGCAGCAGCTGTGAGAAGATGGTGTGTTCTGGCGCCACTCCCGGCGAAACTTTGGTTTCATCGATGACTGCCGCTGAAAAAGTTCCGGACACCGGGTTTCCATCGCTGCCTTTGGCGGTCAGGTTGATGGTTGTATGGCCGCGTGTGGTTTGGGCGGAACCATTTGTGGAAAGCGCCAATTGCAACGTGTCGGGTCGGCGAAGGAATACCAGGCGCTCGCAAAGCGGACGGTTCTGTTCGTCGAAAAGGGTGATGGCTGTGATGCCCGAAGGGAAATCACCGCTGGGTATTCTCAGGCTGCTCAGGGGGCGGTTGATGTTGAGCGAGGTAGCGCTAAGCACCTCTCCTCCATGATGAAGCAGCAGGTTCGCCTTTCCGTAGCTGGCGGGGCCGGCCATGATACGCAGCAGCAAGGTCTCGTCATCCCGGTTCGGATATGCCCAAAGCACAATGCCTGCTTCCCGTGCCGCGGGCAAAGCAACCTCTTTGGCTGTGCCGTCGGGAAGGGTGATGCTGGCGCGATATTGTTCCCCTGAAACGGGTGTTAAAGTAAAATTCCCCATTCCGGCATGCACCGTATTCAGTTGCACCAGCGTGTCATTCTTCCGGTTCAGCACCACACCGCTTACGGGGATGCCTCGCCCCCCCGGCCCGGTGGCCTTAAACGCCACGCGTGACGCCAGGCCGTTCACCAGTTCTCCGCCTTCGGGAAAAAATTGTACGTCAGTACCTTCACCCATTTCCACAGGGAATGTTCTGGCGAGGACATTCCCCTCCTGGTCTTCCACTTCGGTGACCACGTAGCTGTCCGACCGGAATCCTTCCGGTACCTGAATGCGGATCAGCCCGTCGGCGTCAGTTTCGCCACGGCCGGTATAGTCTTCCATTTTCTTTCGGAATACATATTCCACTTTTCTGCTGCTTAGCGCCGTGCCGCTGACAGCATCCACCAGGGTAATGGCAACCAGCGGTGTCCTCGCTCCCTTGTCATTTGTGTATTGGTAGGCAATGCTGCCCGTTATGGTTTGGGAAACAGCGTTTCCGACCGGGAATGTCACGTCATAGAAATATTCCGGCCCCGCATTGCGCATCCAATGCGTATAGGCCCGAAGACGATAATTGCCTTCCTTGAACCCTTCGGAAAGCGGAAAACACCCCCGGGCTGTTCCCGCTACCAGCGGAAGTTTCAGCTCCTTGCTGATGGACCCCTTTTCGTCAATCAGCTCCACATATACCGCTCCGCTGAGTGCCGAGAGCTGATGCCGTGGCCCTATGACCGTGTATGCCTTGAACCAAATGGTGTCGCCTGTGGCGTAATAAGGTTTATCGGTATGGAGGTAAACTTTTTCCTGGGGAATATTTTCGGTCCAGCTTACCAGGGAATCAATTAAAGACTGCATGGCAGGCGGCGTTGAACCATCCTGAGCAGAGGTCACGGAAAAGAATACGGTACCTACCAGGGTTGCCAATAAATGTTTTGTAAAAAAGCGCATTTACCAATGTACAATTTATTTTTATTTCCGATGCCCGGACGGTATTAATGATCGTCTTACTTCAAGGCTGCAGTGATTTCCCCGATGGGTGTTTCGCCGCTGAAATGTTTGATCAGTTGCCGGGTTGGGGTATAAATATACACGGAAGGATATTGGGAAGGATTGAATTTCAACACGAACTCGCTTTGAGGATCACGCAGTACTTGTACATTGGCCTTACCCTTGAGCGCCTTCCCGTAAACTTCCATGAATTTTTGGATCTCAGCCTTGCCTTCCCTGGAGATGAAATACAGGGTGGACTGATTGAAATTTTCGAAATGCTCGCCCATGGCACGGGTTTCATCCTGGCAATGATGGCAGGTTGTGCTGAAGAATACAAAGACGATGTTGCTGGTTTTGGACAGGTCATTCCGGGTAAAGGGGGTGTTATCCATCCGGTAAAAAGTGAATTCAGGAATGACATAAGGTGGATCCTGCGCCAGAGACGGGCCGGCGGTCAGAATGCAGAGCAACAGGGCAAACAGTGTATGACGATACATGATTTCAGGAATTTATCACGTTAACAGGATGACCTTCGAGGAAGGCCTGAATATTATTGGCCACAATGTCCATCAGACGTTTACGGGAGGCCCGGCTCGCCCAGGCGATGTGGGGGGTGATCAGGCAATTGACGGCCTGCAAAAGGGGATTATCCGGTGATGGCGGCTCGGTGGAAAGTACGTCCAAACCGGCCCCTGCGATGCGTCCGCTGTTCAATGCTTCCGCTACATCCGCCTCGTGCAGCAATGGCCCGCGGCTTGTGTTGATCAGATAGGCAGAGGGTTTCATAACTGCCAGCAGTTGTTTGTTGACAAATTCCTTGTTCTGCTGGTTCAGGGGGCAATGCAATGAAATCACATCACTTTCCCGGAAACACTCTTCAAGACTGGTGAAACGCACCCCGTCCATAGCGTCCCGCTCCGGATGCTTGTGACTGGCAATAACTTTCATGCCCATTCCCAGGGCGATGCGGGCCGTTGCCTGGCCGATTTGTCCCAGACCAACGATGCCCATGGTTTTTCCGGAAAGTTCCACCGGGGGTTGCAGCCAGTAACAAAAGTCCTTGCTACGCGACCAGTCTCCGTTCCGCACGCTTTCAGCATGTGCTTCCACCCGGGTACTAAGTGCCAGGAGCAGGGAAAACACATGCTGGGCCACTGACGGGCTGCTGTAACCTGCCGCATTGGTTACCGGGATGCCGCGTTCTGCCGCCGCCTTGACATCAACCACGTTGTAGCCGGTGGCAATCACACCAATGTATTTAAGATCCTTTAATTCCCGGATAGCGTCGGCTTTTACCAGGGCCTTGTTGGTTAGGATAATGTCAGCGTCTGCGCATCTTTCCACCACTTCTTCCGGAGCAGACCGGTCATATACAGTAACTTCGCCAAGATTCTCCAACGGGTCCCAGCTCAAATCGCCGGGGTTCAGAGTATGCCCGTCCAGGACAGTTATTTTCATGCCCGAAACTTAGGGAATTCCTGCTGATTTTGGAAATAAATCGGCGTCAGCGAGTAACAGATAAGTTACGAGAAGTTCGTATCTGTTTTTGTGCCCAAATG
>DATCYD010000088.1:0-4692 GCA_036570465.1 Anseongella sp. | reverse complement strand
ATGATATCATGGAATATGACTTCTTCATCAGCGGGCATCTTTACCCGGATTACATAGGGGTCGCCATTTTCCAGGCGGCGACCCACTTCTTCGGCCGGCAAGGAAAGCGAATTTTGCATATCTCCCCGGGTGGAAGGACCGTATTGTTGCACGGCTGATTTGTCCGCTTTCAGGCGTTCCCGCATCGCTTCCAGCTCCTCTGCTGTATCAAAGGCGTAATAGGCAGATCCCTGCTGAACAAGCTGCTCAGCGTAAAGGCGATAGTGTTCCTTTCGTTCCGACTGGCGATAAGGGCTGAAAGGACCGTCTCCGAAACCCTGACCTTCGCCGGGTGTGATGCCACACCAGCGGAGGGCTTCTACGATATAATCTTCCGCTCCCGGGACGTAGCGGTTTTGGTCAGTGTCTTCGATCCGAAGCAGGAAATCACCTCCCTGTTGTTTGGCAAACAAGTAGTTGTACAAAGCCGTCCGGACACCTCCCATGTGGAGGGGGCCAGTGGGGCTGGGAGCAAAACGCACCCTTACTCTTTTCTTCATGGGGCAAAGATAGACAGCTTGCGGCGTTTGTGCATAGCTTTTCGTAATTTGCTGCCTTGAATTGATGTATTTCCCTGTATGAAGTATTTTGAACAGAAACGGCGCTGGAAATACCTTTTGCTGATCACGGCCACGATGATCGGCCTTTTATCGCTTTATTATACCAATTACCTGGTAGATCAAATCTCCGCCTCGGAACGGAAGGGGGCCGAGCTTTGGGCCAAATCTCAGCTGGAACTGGTGGAAACCGAGGACGAGGAATTCATCGACTTTCTGCTCTTTGTCGTCAAAGAAGGTACCAGTGTTCCGGTGATTGTGGTGAACGGTGAAGGGAATATCCAGGCCACCAAAGACCTGGATTCTACCCGGACATTTAAACAACAACCGGCCGGTACCGCTCTGAGCAGCGGAAAGTCTCTGAAATACGATCCGGATTATTTCCGGCAGCAGCTTGCCTATATGAAAGAACAGCATGCTCCTATCGTTTGGGAAACCGCCCAGGGCGTCAAGCAGTACGCTTATTACAAAGATTCCTGGCTGCTCACGCAAATGCGCTATTTCCCCTATATTCAGCTGAGCATCATTACTGTATTCCTGATCGTGGCTTACCTGGCCTTTAGCAATTCGCGGCGCTCGGAACAGAACCAGGTATGGGTAGGCATGTCGAAGGAAACGGCCCACCAGCTGGGAACGCCCATTTCTTCCCTCATGGCGTGGGTGGAGCTCCTGAAAGAAAAATATAATACGGAGAGCGACCCGATCTTTGAAGAGATGGAGAACGATGTGAACCGCCTGCAGTTGATCGCAGACCGGTTTTCCAAAATAGGGTCCACTCCCTCTTTGCAACGGTACAATATTTTCGAAGAGATTATACGATATGTCAGTTATCTGAAGAAACGAACTTCCCGTAAAATTGAGTTTCAGATTACCGGTGATCCGGTAGAAGCACTTATCAACAAGCAACTATTCGAATGGGTAATTGAGAACCTTTGCCGGAATGCCGCAAACGCCATCGGAGGTAAGGAAGGAAAAATTGCCATCCATATTTCCCAAAATAAAGGCCATGCGTATGTCGATATCAAAGATACCGGTGTGGGGATTCCCCGTTCAAAACATGAAACCGTATTCCAGCCCGGTTATACCACCCGTAAACGAGGCTGGGGGCTCGGCCTTTCCCTCACACGGCGGATCGTAGAGAATTACCATCGGGGGCAGGTATTTGTGAAAGAGTCAGAGGTCGGAAAAGGAACCACGTTCCGGGTGGTGTTGAATAAATAACGCGAGGGCCGGATACCCGGGCCTGTACAGCATCTTCTTGCCTTGTCAGAGCCTCACCGTCGCCGATACACCGAAAGTGCCCGGATCTCCAAGGTGAACCGCTCCGAAATCGTAGGCGTAGTCGATATAGACGCGGTCAAACATGTTGCGTCCCCACAGGAACAGTTCGTATTTATCTGTTGAGATACCCGCTCTGGCATTGAACAGATGATATCCCTTCTGTTGAATGGTGTTTTTGAGGTCGAAATACTGATCGCCCAGGTACTGCCATTGCCCGCCGGCGATGAGCCGGATCCCCGGGCTGGAAGGCGGCGTATAGGTGTACTGCGCCGATACCATGGAAGTGCCTTCCGGTGTGAACAACTGACGGTTACCATTCATGTTTTCCGCTCCACCCTCTCCCGGTATTTCCAGCCGGGTAAAGGCTGCGTCCGTGTAACCGCCATTCCAGGCCACTTCCAGGCCATTCACTGGCGTAGCGGCCACTTCCAGCTCAAGACCCTTGCTTTCCAGCTCGCCTACGTTCCGGGTAATGGTAAAGGCTTCGGGCAAAATCAGCGTAGGCACCTGGGCATCGGTCACTCTCATATAGAACGCGCTGACGTTGAGGCGAACACGGCCGCCGGCCAGCAGATTCTTGATCCCCGCTTCAAAATTATTGGAATATTCCGGGTCGTACGGGTACAGAGGAGGCTGATTCAATTCGCCCGAGTATTGGGTGATGCCCCCTGCGCGGAAACCACGGCTATAAGTCAGGTAGGCATGATGCCGCTCCGACAAATCGTAGGCTATACTTACTTTTGGCGAAAGGGCGTTAAAACTGGCTTTTGCGGCCGTGTCTGCCTGAATCACCATCGCATCAGCGCCGTCTGGCTGGAATTTGCCGCTGACGCTCAGCTCCTTTTGCTCATGATCATAACGCAAACCTGCGGTAAGCGCCAGCCGGGTGGTAATATGGTAGGTTCCTTGCCCGTAAACGGCGATCCCATAGCCATGACCTTCGTTGGTAGTGATCGTCGTGGTTTGGATCGTTGCGGGGTCCATGCCCCATAATTCCCCATCTGTACCTACATGCGTGCCCTGCCGTACCGGGTTGTCCTGGTAGAAACCGTACAAGCCTCCGGTCCAGTCAACGCGGGAATCATCAGCGTCTGTAGAAGTAAAGCGGAATTCCTGCGTCAGCACTTTTACGTTGTTCCATTCATCGCCGTAGTTATTCACAATCTCCAGCACATCGGCAGTAGAAAAGTCACCGTCAATGGGATCGGTATAATACCGGTGGTTCGTTTGCCAGGCGGTTTGCGAGGTGAAATTAAAGCCCTTTCCGTAATAGCCCGCCGACAACGACGCATTAAATACGTTATCCACCAGGGTTGTCAATGCGTTCTGCTTTACATCAAAAGGGGCATCAAGGGCCTGATCAGAACCCATCACCAGCGGAAATGCGCCTTTGCTGCGGTTCTGATCGTGCTTTACGTTTAGAGTAAGGGCCCAGCGCGGACCGGGCAAGTATTTCAGGTAGTAATTTCCCATAAATCCATGGGCCAGGTCGTAGTCGGAATCATCGAAGACATTGGTATAAAAACCGTCTGTCTGGTCGTACATGCCGGCTACTCCTGCCAGAAGCTTAT
Source organism: Anseongella sp. (assembly GCA_036570465.1). Classification (GTDB taxonomy): domain Bacteria; phylum Bacteroidota; class Bacteroidia; order Sphingobacteriales; family Sphingobacteriaceae; genus Anseongella. The sequence continues at coordinate 1,244 of DATCYD010000088.1, read as the reverse complement.
TCTCCACAAGAGGCGTGCGTAACCCGAAGGCATAACGTTGAAGACCGTAGTTGCCCATATCGGCACGGACATAACCGCTGCTGGTATTGCCGGGTTGCCGGGTGATGATATTGATCACTCCGCCCATGGCATTTCTTCCGTAAAGTGTCCCCTGAGGACCGCGCAGCACCTCAATGCGTTCAATATCCAGTAGTTGGGCAATATAGGTGTCCAGGCCAAATTGATTCACACCATCGATATACGTAGCAACGGCCTGGTCATAGGACGTCGTGGCGATACCGCGCAGCGATACCACGTTTCGGTTATCGCCCGGATGGGCGGCATATAGATTCGGGATGACGGCCGCCAGGTTTTTGTTGTTCCACAATTGGTATTCTTCTACTTTTCTGCCGGGAAGGGAGCTGATGCTAAAAGGTACCCGCTGAAGGTTTTCTTCCCGTTTTTGGGCGGTAACCGTGATTGCATCCAGCTGCTCTGACGAGCGGACCAGCCGGATTTCCAGGCTGCCGGAAGGTACTTGTATGTTTCTGTGAACATTGGCATAACCCGGGGCGCTGATCTGCAGGATATATCCGCCTGCCGGTACTTCTTCTATTGTGAAATTGCCGTCATTGCCCGCATAGACGCTGAAATTCGTGTTCAACAGGCTAATCATGGCTCCGGCGACGGGTTGGCCGTCTTCGCGGTTCACCGATCCCGAAAGAACAGTAGTGGTTTGGCAATTGGCGGCATATTGGAAGATCATCAAGGCAGACAGAAAGAATAATTTTACTTTCACGGTATGGTATTTATATTGCTTATGTTGTTGATGGATATTAGCGTCGATAAAACAGCGTAAGGGTGCTTTTTGTTTTGGGAGCACGGATATAACATTAGGAACGGTAAAGGTGAAATATCAGGAAAACAGAGTGAAAAAATATCAATGTCTTGCAGGCTTATTAATGTTGCTTTTGGTGGCCTGCGGAAAGGACCGGGACGATGATCGTTATTCCCTGCTTGGCCATCATTGGGTAGAATCGACGCGTACCGTCAATGGAAAAGCGGTTGAGACCACCCAGTTACAGCATGTTTTTTTTAACAGCGGTTATCAGGGGAAAATGGATTATCAATATATATGCGGAGTGGTGGGTGATGATTGTTTGCCTGGACAACGCTCTTATGGCTCCTGGCAATTACTGAGCGACAGCACGCTTTCAACCCAGGTGAACGGGGCCATCCGGATATATGGGATCGAACGATTAACC
>DATCYD010000087.1:0-7918 GCA_036570465.1 Anseongella sp. | reverse complement strand
CCATCCCTTCGGATGATGCAGAATTGTTTCAATGGAATTTTTGAAGGATGCCACCCGGAAGGAGTGATCGGGTACTCCATAAACGATGCCCGTTTTCGTTTCTTTATCTAGCTCATTCCTGAATTTCTGAAGCTCCTTTTGCTGGAGGTAGTCGTCGACCAGTGAATCGATATAGAGTTCCAATGACATCGCAATGGTGCGCTCCTGGTCACCCAAAAGATAGGTTTCCGGAGGCAGATTCCGGCAATAGTTCTCTGCTTCTTCGATCAGTTTACGCCCCTTTTTGTCAGTTGGATGATAGTCGGTATTCCCCCCATGCCCCTGGTTTGAGGCAACGCCGGCTTTGAAACCATTGATGTATAGATTGGCAACAAAAGCATGTGTTTCTTCGCTCAGATGACGGTCGTAGTGAATGTTTTTAAGCGCTATTTTCATGACATTTTATTTAGTCGTTCCTCCATTATAGCAATGGCCTTAAAAATTTGAAAAGCGACCTGAGGCACGATGGCATTGCCGGCGGCCTTTATGCTTTTCTTGCGCCAAGCCGGAAAGGTAATTCCGTCCAGTTCATCGGGAAACCCATCATCTCCAGGACAAACCGGGGGTTCAGTTGGGAAGTCTTTCCAGGTGTTCCGAAAGTCCCATGGATGGCATAAGCTAAGGTGTCTTTCTGCCGTTTGGGATCCGAACGTGTGCATCCCCCCTTTGCATCGCTCGTTGCCGAAGGCGTAGGGAGCATACCCATAGCCAGGAGGCCCGACAAACCTTTTTGCACTAACCGGCCTGTTTTTTTGTTGTAAAACCGCTGATTGAAATGCCGGGGCACTTGTCCGCGCTTGTCCACAATTTCCAGATGTCGCCAGCCGGACTCCCGCGCAGTCGGCGTTGGCAATAGTCCCAATGTGAGATAATTGGAAAGGTTCATGTCTTTGCGCCAACCCTTGCTGAAACCCTCTATGGTGGTCTTTCTCAGGCGGCCCTGCGGATTGTGGTCCATCGCTGTGACGGTAGGCAATAAACCAGACCCGTTCTCTTCGGTGCGGGGCGCCGACACCTGCAGCAGGAAGTACAAACGGCCAAACGTGGTAACCTTCGCTTTCCAGGTCAGTTTGCACCTTCTCGAAGACCAGCCCGGCATTGCAATTAATAATTCCGCGAACATTTTCCGCAAGGACCCATCGGGGACGTATTTCGCAAACTGCTCTAAACATCTCAGGCCAGAGGTAGCGATCGTCCCGGTCTCCTCGCCGCTTCCCCGCGTTGCTGAAGGGTTGACAGGGAAATCCGCCCGTAAGGATATCAATCTTCCCTTTGTAATCGCTGTAATTTGTTTCCCTGATGTCGCCATAGCTTTTTGCCTTGCTGAAATGATATTTCAAAGTTTGCTGACAAAATGGGTCGATCTCACAATGAAATACGTTCTCCCAACCCATCCATGCCGCAGCCAGATCAAAACCGCCCATTCCGCTGAAAAGGCTGGCGTGCCTGAATATCCTTCCCTTCATATCCCTCTTTTTGCTCCTACGGACACGCCTTTGAATGCTGGCAGCAATACCGTTGCGTGTGCCCCTGTTTGCAGGGAACAAAATTGATAAAGCGGGAATTCGGTTTTTGCTAATTTGTTCCTATGTAGGATTTTTTTATCTATACTGAGTGGCTAAAAGGTCAGTTTATAGACATGAGCGGCAGTCGGGCAGAGGGGATAATCTTACGATGAAACACTTGCACCCAAACCATCCATGCGCAGCCAGAGATCAAACCCTTCCGTTGAAAGATGATACCGTTTTACCGGTTAGCTGCGCCGGCGCCATAACGATCAGCTGATTGTCACCAGCGCCCAAGGGATGTGTCACAACGTGCATTTCATTATCGTAGTTGTCAGCTTATTCTTCCAGGTCCTTTAATTTGGCCTTCATCCAATCTATTTCCCGCTGTTGACTGGAAATAATTTTCTGCTGCAATTTTTTTATTTCCGGATCTTGCGATTGGGATTGTTCGCTCATAAGGATGGCTGCCGCATGATGGGGGATCATGCCTTTCAAGAATTGTCGGTCAGAGACAGCCATTTGATTCTGGATGAGCAGAAAAAAACCCACTAATGCCAACGAGCTTAATGTTATAAGAACGGCATTCAACTTCTTATTCGAATACATCTTACCCATTAATAGCAGTTCAATGATAATCATAGGCATCGCCATCAGTGAAGCCATGTAGAACTGGTTAATATTTGGATAAACATTTTTAATACTATCTACCATGGCATACATCAAAATGTACATGAACAGGAAGGAGAGCACCGCCATGGTCAGTAATTTCACGTAAGGGTTGCCGCTATGTTTCATTGCCGCATGCGGACGTTGGTGTTCGTTTTCCATGACACTTTTTTTTAGTGATAAATATGATTTATTAAATCAACTTTTCGTTTCTGAGTCGTAAGGAATTCAGGATAACCGAAACCGAACTGAAGCTCATAGCCAGGGCCGCGATCATCGGTGAAAGCAACAGCCCGAAAAAGGGATACAGCACACCTGCCGCAATCGGTATACCCAAAACATTATATCCCAGAGCGAAAAACAGATTTTCTTTTATGTTCCGCATCACTTTATGGCTCAGCAGCCTGGCTTTGGCAATGCCGTTCAGGTCGCCTTTTACCAGGGTAATGGCAGCGCTTTCAATCGCTACATCGGTTCCTGTTCCCATCGCAATGCCGATATCGGCCTGTGATAACGCCGGGGCGTCATTGATACCGTCACCCGCCATCGCCACTTTCTTGCCTTCAGCCTGCAACTGTTTAATTTCCGCCAGCTTATTTTCCGGTAGCATCTGGGCCTTGAAACCGTCCAGGTTCAGCGTTTCACTTACCGCCCTGGCTGTATCCTCATTATCACCGGTAAACATGATCACCAGCAACCCTTCCTGCTGTAATTTCCGGATGGCTTCTTTACTTGTCTCTTTGATCTTATCGGAGATGACCACAAACCCCACAGCGGCCTTGCCGGTGGCTAAATAGGACACTGTTTTGCCCTGCTTTTGCTCGGCTTGCACCTGCCCTTCCAGTTCCGGTGAAATAGCGGCGGCTACGTGCTCCATTAATTTGCGGTTTCCTAGGGCGAGACTTTCGCCTTTCAACTCGCCAATCACCCCTTTTCCGGTAACCGCTTCAAAGTTGGAAACAGATTGAATGGCCACATTCTTTTCTTTGCCGTAGCGCAGGGTAGCCTGCGCCAGAGGATGTTCACTGTGATTGTTTAGTGCGACAATTCTTTGAAGGATATCATTTTCCGTATGGTCGGAGTTTACGCTGACCACTTTTTCGACAGAGGGCTTGCCTTCGGTAACCGTTCCTGTTTTATCAATAACCAATACGTCAATGGCATTCATTTCTTCCAGTGCAGCAGCATTCTTAATCAACACACCGGATTTTGCGCCTTTTCCTACCCCTACCATGACCGACATCGGCGTGGCGAGGCCAAGGGCGCAAGGACAGGCTATGATCAGGACAGCAATCGCGTTCACAAATGCATATACATAGGAAGGCTCCGGCCCGTAAATAGCCCAGACGGCGAAGGTAGCCAGGGAAATCAGGACTACAATCGGTACAAAGTACCCGGAAATTTTATCTGCCAGGTTTTGGATTGGCGCTTTTGAGCGGCTGGCAGCATTCACCATTTCGATGATCTGTGAAAGCAGAGTTTCCCTGCCCACCTTTTCGGTCACCATCACAAATGACTTGTTGCCGTTAATGGTGCCAGAGCTTACCTTATCACCGGCCGTCTTTTCTACCGGTACCGGCTCGCCCGAAATCATGGACTCGTCGATCACCGCTTCCCCTTCACGGATACTTCCATCCACCGGTATTTTCTCTCCCGGTTTTACCCGCAGCAAATCACCGGGATGGATACTTTCAATAGAAACTTCCTGTTCCTGCCCATTTATAATTTTTGTCGCTTTGTTAGGCGCTAACTTTAACAGATCTTTGATGGCGCTATTGGTCCTCCCATGTGCCCTGGCCTCTAAAAGCTGCCCTAATAATACCAGGGTCAGGATCACGGTTGCGGCCTCAAAATATACATAGACTGTACCCGCATGGGTTTTAAACTGATCGGGAAAAAAGCCGGGAAATAACAAAGCCAGTACGCTGAACAGCCAGGCCACGCCCGCCCCTATCCCGATAAGGGTAAACATATTCAGCTTCCAGGAGATGATCGAGCGCCAGGCGCGCTCAAAAAACATCCAGGTGGCGTAAAACACCACCGGAATAGAAAGGGCAAACTGCACCCAATTCCAAACCTTCAGATGCATCAGCTTAAACAAGGGATTGTTTGGAAGCATCTCCGACATAGCGATGATGAAGATAGGGATCGTGAAACCCGCAGCCACTTTAAACTTCCGCAATAAGCTCTTGTAGGTTTTATCCTCTTCGTCTGTATCTGCGTCCATAGGCACCAGATCCATTCCGCAAATCGGACAAGAGCCTGGTCCGTCCCGGATAATCTCGGGATGCATGGGGCAAGTATATTTTGTTGCTGTTTTTAGCGCCGGCTGCTGCACGAGGTCCATGCCGCAAACGGGGCAGTTTCCCGGCTTATCATATGTCTTATCGCCCTCACAATGCATCGGGCAGTAATAGGTGTCACCGGCATTTTCCCCCTGTTTTTGGTGGGCTTTCTCAGCGTTTGGGGAAACCGCACCGTGACCGGCATCAGGAGATTTCATAGCATGATGGTTATGCTTGTCAGCGTGCCCGTGACCGGTCATTTCAAGACTGTAGCCTCCGGCAGCTGACAACACTTCCTGTAATTTTTCGGTCGGGATATGTTTTTCCATCGAAACAATGGCTTGTGGCGGCTCCAAGGTGACCACCGCTGAGACGCCTGGGATGGCGTTCAGCGCCTTTTCTACCTTCTCCCGGCATCCGGTGCAGCTCATGCCGGTTATGTCATACGTATGTTCCATCGCTTTTTTATTTAATAGGTTACCGTTATCCCCGCTCCCCAGCCCATATCACTGTCATAATGCGTTGACAAGGAAAAGTATTTGGTCAGGATGTATTTTCCCCCGACCATATATTCCCGGTCGGTGTTTACCATAAAAGACGCTCTAAGTCGCGGCGTCAGGGGGATATCTTCACGCATAAGCTGTATCCTAAAGTAGCCGGTATGGTCCACGCTGCCGTCCAGAACGATCAGACCTGGCAGGGTATATTGCAAACCTGCGTGAACGACCTTTCGGTCATTTTGGGAACTTTGCTGCCCTAAAAGACTCTTGCCATGCGCGGGACCCTCGCGGTAGCGCCAGTCAACGCCCACGTAAGGGAAAAGCCACTGCATTTTACCCAGGTACCTGCCGAAATGTGTTTCCACTTCATAACCGTGGTGTGCGTTATAGCCCAACCGCCATTCTCCCTGGAACGCCCAGCGGGTATTGGCATACATCAGCGAGCCGTCATTGCCGTTGGTGGCAAAATCATTTTCCGCCATCAGGTGAAACATCCTATCGTCCATTTTCAACATTTTATCGGCTTTATCCGGATCAGGAATCTCGGGATTTGGGGGACTATTTTCATAACTGAACACGCGGCCCATGCCGCTCATCATGTGATATAAAATATGACAGTGAAAAAACCAGTCCCCGCTTTCTGAGGCCCGAAACTCCAGGGTATCGGTTTCCATCGGCATAATGTCCAATACATTTTTCATTGGCGAACGATCTCCATACTGGTTGAGTACCCTGAAATCATGCCCATGCAGGTGCATCGGGTGGCGCATCATGGAATTATTAAATAAAATGATACGGACATTTTCTCCCTGTTTAATCAAAATTTTATCGCTTTCCGACACCGTTTTATTATCGAGCGTCCAGACATAACGATTCATATTGCCGGTAAGTTCGAATCTTAAGGTTTTCCACGGCCCCTCGGGCAGCGTCGTTTCCTCCGGAGCTTGCAGCATGTTGTAATTCAGCGTGGTTATACCGCCTGATGACATGTCCATCTTTTCTCCCTCCGAATCCTTTGCCACTAAATCCATACCACATTTAGGGCATTTACCAGGTTTATCTGATATTACTTCGGGATGCATGGGGCAGACATAGGTTGCCTTATGCATCCCGGGATCTTCATGATGCATAGCAGGATCCATATCGTTCATCTCATGGCCACCGGCATTTTCCATTTCCGGGTACATGACCTGGTTCATGTCCATTTCCTGCAAGGACATTTTCATTCCCATCGGCTCCATGTCGCCGTTCATCTTCATCATCTTGTTCATCATATCCATGCCTGCAAAGTATTTTAAGCGCGGCAGCTTTGACGCGGGCATTTTCATGCCGCTGCCCAGCCAAAGCGAGGCGAAGCCGGTACGGTCTTCCGGCGTGGCAAGGAATTCGTACTGCATATCTTCCGGGATCGTAACGACTACATCATAGGTTTCCGCCGTCCCGATGATCAGCCTGTCCACCATAACAGGCATGACATCATTGCCGTCATTGGCTACGACCATCATCTTGCCGCCACTGTAGGTAAGCCAGAAATAAGAGGAGGCCCCGCCATTGACAATGCGCAGCCGTACTTTATCGCCTGCTTTGAATTGCGAAAAAGTCGATGATGTATCGCCGTTCACAAAAAAACGTTCATAATAGACGTCGCTTACATCCATCGCATGCATCCGCTTCCATTCATTGGTTAATTTTACCCCTAATTTGCCCGCCTTGATGGCTTCGGAGTAGCTTTGCACAGTACCTTTCTTTATGGCAAACCAGTCGCTTGCCGTATGAAGCCGTCTGTCGATCTCTTCGGGCTTCATATCGCTCCAGTCACTCAACACTACCGGGATAGTCGGAATATCCGGCTCGGTACGCTTGTTAAAGATCAACGCGCCATATAGGCCGATCTGCTCCTGCAATGAAAAATGGCTGTGGTACCAATAGGTGCCCGCCTGCACGACGGGAAATTTATAGATATGGGTGGTATGCGGTGGAATGGGTTGCTGGGTCATAAAAGGCACACCGTCCATCCGGTTGGGCAGTTGGACCCCGTGCCAGTGTACGGCAGTGGGTTCATCCGCGTTGTTGTGCACATAGATAAGCGCCGTGTCGCCAACCGTAAAAACGAGCGTAGGCGCAGGGATGGTGCCGTTAACCGCTATCCCTCGGCGCTTCTTACCGGTATAATTGACCGTGCTGTCGGTAACGTACAGGTCATAGCGAACGGTTTTAACACCGGGCGTGCCTTTGGGAAAATGGAGACCGGAATGGGCTCCCTGAACGGTTTTAGTCGCAATACCCTTTTCCAGGTTGGAAATTTTACCCGGGAGCGGGGGCGACTCCAGCGGCGTGGGCCTGGCTACAGGCGCTGCGAAATTGGTGAAGGGGGTATAAGCATTATTGTTGCCCCGGTCAAACTGCTGTGCGAAGCCCGTTCCACCCAGGCCCAACAGCATTAAAAAGATGGTTATATATTTCATGTTTGAAAACTCATTTTTGATTTAATTGATTAAGGTTATCCATTGTTTTATCCAGCCAGGTGATTAACTGTGTTTTTTGAGCTTCAGAAAGGCGGGCATCCCGGTGCAATAATGTATAGGAGCGCAAGGGCATTTCACCGTCAGCTACCTGGCTTTTCATGGATCGCAGCTTGCTCCTCTTCCTCCGGTCGGAATACCCGGCAAACTCGTCCAGGTTCAATTCGTCTTTTCCTTTGCGAATGTGCCTGTCGAGCCACCAGCCAAGTGGCTCAACGCTGGCATACCAGGGATAGTCGGTGTTGTTGGAGTGGCAGTTCATGCAGGATTGATTTAAGATTTGAACAATGCTATCCGGTGGATGGAAGAGCGATATCATGCTGTTTTCAGAAGCCTGACCGGAAGTGTTCCGGCCAGGTCTGATAAACTGTATAATGACAAGCGCCGCCACGACCGAC
>DATCYD010000086.1:0-11293 GCA_036570465.1 Anseongella sp. | reverse complement strand
GCACTTCCACCAAGGGGCACAAGGGGGCTCAATCCCGTTCAGGTTACTCCAAGAAGATCGGCTTCGAAGGGGGGCAGATGCCCTTACAGAGACGGGTCCCTAAATTCGGATTCAAGAATCATAACCGGGTCGAATATGTAGGCGTAAACCTGGATTCTCTTCAAGATTTGGCTGAACGGTTCAAGTTGGAGCGTATCAACCTTGAAATACTAACCGAACATGGCCTGGTATCCCGCAAAGACCGGGTGAAGGTATTGGGAAGAGGAGAGTTGACTGCGAAGCTGGAGATTGAAGCCCATGCATTTTCAGAAAGCGCCGTGAAAGCGATCGAAGCAAAGGGTGGCAGCGCAGTTAAATTGTAGCAGATGAAGAAGCTGATTGACACATTGGTGAACATATGGAAGATCGAAGATCTTCGAACCAGGATCCTGAATACACTCATGTTCCTGGCTATTTACCGTTTGGGGTCATATGTCGTGCTTCCGGGGGTAAATCCTGCCATTCTGAACCAGTCTTTTGACCAGAGCGGCCTTCTTGGCTTGCTGAATATGTTTGCCGGAGGCGCTTTTGCAAACGCCTCGGTCATGGCCCTGGGAGTCATGCCTTATATTTCGGCCTCGATTGTTATTCAGCTGCTGACGGTTGCTGTTCCCTATTTTCAGAAACTGCAGAAAGAAGGTGAAAGCGGAAGGAAAAAGATCAATCAGATCACACGTTATTTGACAATTATTATTACCGCCGGTCAGGCAATGGCGTTTATTAAGGCGCAGGTCCCTGCCAATGCCATCATGGTGAACATGACCCTGTTTACGGTATCATCCGTAGTTATCTTGACTGCCGGTACCATGTTCGTTATGTGGCTCGGCGAAAAAATTACTGATAAAGGGATTGGCAACGGTATTTCACTGATCATTATGATCGGTATCATTGCCTGGTTACCGCAAGCCCTGATCCAGGAAGGCGCTGCAAAGCTCGGTTCCGGTAGCGCTGGCGGCGCAATCGCCCTGATCGTGGAGATGGTGGCCCTGGCCGTTGTCGTTATGTTTACCATTCTGCTTGTACAGGGTGTGCGAAAAATTCCCGTACAATATGCCAAGCGGATTGTTGGAAACAAGCAATACGGCGGAGTAAGGCAATACATTCCCCTGAAAGTGAATGCTGCGGGCGTTATGCCGATCATTTTTGCGCAGGCCATTATGTTTATTCCGGCTACCGTGGGGCAGTTGTTCCCCTCCAGCGCCGAGTCTGGTTTCTGGAATTCGTTCAACGATTATACTTCGGTAACCTATAATCTGACCTTTGCGATCTTGATCATTCTGTTCACGTATTTCTATACGGCTATTACGGTGAACCCCATGCAGATGGCCGAGGATATGAAGAAGAATGGTGGTTTTGTACCGGGCGTTAAGCCGGGACGGGCCACAGCTAATTTTATTGATACGATTATGTCCAGGATCACCCTTCCGGGGTCTATTTTTCTGGCAGCCATTGCCATTTTACCGGCATTGGCAGTAAAGGTGGGTGTTTCTTCACAGTTCGCTCAGTTTTACGGAGGCACCTCCCTGCTGATCATGGTGGGCGTGGTGCTGGATACATTGCAGCAGATTGAAAGTCATTTGCTGATGCGTCATTACGACGGATTGATGAAAACTGGCAGGATTAAAGGAAGAGCCGCAGTGGGCGCTTCCATCTAACAGAGGGATTCGGCAGCGGATGATCTATTATAAGACAGCGGAAGAAATTGAATTAATTCGCGAGAGTTCTTTACTTCTTTCAAAAACCCTGGCTGAAATTGGCGGAATGATCCGCCCCGGCATTACAGGTAAAGCACTGGATAAACGTGCAGAGGAGTTCATCCTTGATCACGGTGCCACGCCCGCATTCAAGGGGTTCAACGGGTTTCCCTTCAGTCTTTGCATATCGCCGAATGACCAGGTGGTGCATGGCTTCCCTTCGGACAACGAGCTGAAGGAAGGGGAAATCATTTCGGTTGATTGCGGTGTTATAAAGGACGGATTCATTGGTGATTCAGCCTTTACCTTTGCGGTGGGCGAGATCAGTGCTGAATTACGGCAGCTGCTTGACGTCACCAGGGAATGCCTCAGAAGGGGTATTGAAAAGGCAGTAGCGGGTAACCGCGTGGGTGACATTGGTTATGCAGTTCAGGAATATGCCGGACAATTCAATTACGGCATTGTCAAAGAACTTGTGGGGCATGGAGTTGGAAAGGAATTGCATGAAAAACCGGAGATTCCCAATTTTGGAAAACGGGGAACCGGTGCGAAACTTGAGGAAGGAATGGTGATCGCGATCGAACCCATGATCAACATGGGCACCCCAAGGGTGAAATTCTGGAGCGACGGTTGGACAGTGTCCACCAGAGACGGGAAGGCATCGGCTCATTTTGAGCATACGGTTGCCGTTGGGAAAGGAACGGCGGACGTGCTTTCCACATTTGATGGAATTGACGAAAGCATAAAGCAAAACTGAATACATGGCAAAACAAGCCTCTATTGAACAGGACGGTATCATTAAGGAAGCATTATCAAATGCGATGTTTCGGGTCGAACTGGAGAACGGCCATGAGATTATCGCGCATATTTCCGGAAAGATGCGAATGCATTACATCCGGATCCTTCCCGGCGACCGGGTAAAATTGGAATTGTCGCCGTATGATCTGACCAAAGGGCGGATCGTGTACCGGTACAAATAGCAGTGAATAGATTATCTAGATAATAGAACGATGAAAGTCAGAGCATCCATAAAGAAGCGTAGCGTTGATTGTAAGATCATCAGGCGCAAAGGCAAACTGTACGTGATCAATAAAAAGAACCCCAAGTACAAGCAACGTCAGGGATAATAATCGATTGAAAATTAACATATGGCAAGGATAGCAGGTATTGATTTACCGAGAAACAAAAGAGGGGAGATAGGGCTGACGTACATTTTCGGCATTGGCCGTTCCACAGCCCGGAATATCTTGACCGAGGCAGGAGTTGATGTAAACACCAAAGTGGAGGAATGGTCCGACGATCAGTTGACGGCCATCCGGACGATCATTAATGATCTGAAAGTTGAAGGTGCGTTGCGGTCCGAGATCCAACTTAACATCAAGCGCCTGATGGACATTGGCTGCTACCGGGGTACACGTCACCGGAAAGGCCTTCCGTTGCGGGGTCAGAAGACCAAGAACAACTCCCGCACCCGGAAGGGAAGACGCAAGACCGTTGCCAACAAGAAGAAAGCGACCAAGTAATAATATATTGAGAGATGGCAAAAGCTAAGAAAACTGCTAAGAAGCGCGTTGTGCATGTGGAGGCTAGCGGACAGGCCCACATCAGTGCAACCTTCAACAATATCATTATCACCCTTACCAACAACAGTGGTCAGGTGATCTCCTGGTCCTCTGCCGGTAAAATGGGTTTCAGAGGCTCCAAGAAAAATACGCCGTATGCTGCAGCTCAGGCGGCGATCGACTGTACCAAAACGGCATATGACCTGGGATTGCGTAAGGTGGATGTATTCGTAAAGGGCCCGGGTTCGGGACGTGAATCAGCCATGAGGACCATGCAGCAAAACGGCATTGAGATATTAACCATCCGGGACATTACGCCTGTTCCTCACAACGGATGCCGTCCTCCCAAGAGAAGAAGAGTATAATCGTCGAAATTTCAAATAGTTAATAATGGCAAGATATACCGGCCCAAAATCAAAAATCGCCCGCAAATTCCGCGAGCCTATCTTCGGTCCTGACAAAGCCCTGGAGAAGAAGAACTATCCTCCCGGCATGCACGGTACCTCAAGACGGCGCGGCAAGCAGTCGGAATACTCCCTGCAGCTGATGGAAAAGCAAAAGGCGAAATATACATACGGGCTTCTTGAACGTCAGTTCGCCCGCCTTTTCAACAAGGCCAGCCGGAAAGATGGCGTTACAGGAGAATTGTTGTTGAAATACCTGGAAGCACGGCTGGACAACACCGTGTATCGTCTGGGCATCGCCCCAACACGGGCGGCTGCGCGTCAGCTGGTAAGTCACCGTCACATTGTGGTAAACGATCAGGTTGTGAACATCCCTTCCTATGAACTTCGCCCTGGTGATATCATTCAAGTAAGAGAGCGCTCCAAGTCCCTGGAAGCGATTACGGAATCCTTGTCGGTTCCGCGTGCCAGCAGGTACAACTGGCTGGAGTGGGACGAAAAAAGCCTGATCGGTAAGTTCCTTAATCTTCCTGAAAGGGATCAGATCCCCGAGAACATTAAGGAGCAGCTTATCGTCGAGCTCTATTCTAAATAATACATTAACCATTTTATACACATGGCAATATTAGCTTTTCAACGACCCGACAAAGTAATTATGCAGAAGGCTACCGACTTCCAGGGAACTTTTGAGTTCCGTCCACTGGAACCGGGTTTCGGCGTCACGATCGGGAATGCCCTGCGCAGAATACTATTATCTTCACTGGAAGGGTATGCCATTACTTCCGTAAAGTTGGCCGGTGTATCGCATGAATTCTCAACTATAAAGGGAATCGTAGAAGATGTTACCGAGATCGTCCTTAATTTGAAACAGGTTCGTTTCAAGAAATCAGGTGAAACCGGTGATCTCGAAAAAATATTCGTTCTGATCAATGGCCAGGAGACCTTTTCAGCCGGTGATATCGGAAAATTTTCCAGCAATTTCACCGTATTGAATCCTGAGCTGGTCATCTGCAATATGAATAAGGACGTAACGCTGGAAGTAGAACTGACCGTTAGTAAAGGTCGTGGTTACGTTCCTGCTGAGGAAAACAAGCAGCCCGATGCGGTGCTGGGTGTCATTCCCATCGATTCTATCTTTACGCCTATCAAGAATGTTAAATATACGATTGAGAACTATCGTGTAGAGCAGAAGACGGACTACGAAAAGCTGATATTCGATATTTCCACGGATGGTTCAATTCATCCTGAAGATGCCCTGAAGGAAGCTGCAAAAATCCTGATCCAGCATTTCATGCTATTCTCAGATGAGCGGATCATGCTGGAAACCCAGACCCGTGAGCTGACTCAGGAAGTAGATGAGGAAATCCTGCACATGCGCAAGATCCTGAAAACGGAACTTACAGACCTGGATCTTTCCGTACGGGCCCTGAACTGCCTGAAGGCAGCCGATATCAAGACGCTGGCCGATCTGGTACAATACGATGTTGCCGATATGCTTAAGTTCCGCAACTTTGGAAAAAAATCACTTGCTGAAATACAGGAGCTTGTAAAGTCGAAAGGCCTTACCTTCGGTATGAACCTGGCGAAGTTCAAGCTAGACGAGGAATAATTTGATCATACAATGAGACACGGAAAGAAAATAAATCATCTGGGCAGAACCGATACGCACCGCAGCGCGATGCTGGCAAACATGGCGACTTCGCTCATCATGAATAAGCGGATCAGCACCACGGTTGCCAAGGCCAAGGCCCTGCGCATTTATGTGGAGCCTCTGCTCACCAAGGCGAAGAACGACACCACGCATTCCCGCCGTACGGTATTTCAATACCTGCAGAGCAAAGAATCGGTAACCGAACTTTTCCGCGAAGTAGCGGTGAAGATCGCCGATCGCCCCGGAGGATACACGCGTATTATAAAGACAGGAAATCGCCTGGGAGATAATGCAGAAATGTGCTTCATCGAACTGGTTGACTACAACGAAGTTTACAGCCAGGGCGCCGGCACTGAGAAGACAGAGAAGTCCACCCGTCGCGGAAGACGCTCTAAAAAAGGAGGCACAGGTAAGGCCGCCCAGTCACCGGCCGCGGTTGCAGCCGTTGACTCTTCAGCAGCTGAAGCCTCCGCCATTGCATCGGAAGAAGCGCCGGCCGCTGAGGCAACTGAGGCTGCTGCCGAAGCTGCTGCTCCTGAAGTGAAAGCAGAAGAAGCTCCTGAAGCCTCTGCTACCGAAGAAACGCCCGCTGCTGAAGTTTCAACGGAGGCCACTGCTGAGGAAGCCCCCGTTGCTGAAGAAGCGCCCGCTGGTGAAGAAGCAAAAGAAGCTGCTCCTGAAAAGGGGGAAGACGCTTCTGAAGACGAAAAGAAAAAAGACTGACGCACCATTCAATGGTGTATCGTGTCAGCGATATACGAAATCCCGGCCATGACGGCACGGGATTTTTTTTGCCCATTCGGGTTGCCTCTTTTCACTGCCATTTTGACGGCTAAATCCTGTCATTTCGGTAATGTCAGCCCGCTTGGCACAACCCTTGTTGATTCATTATCGTCGTGTTAAGCACGAGCGTTTTCAAGAAAAATCAAGCATTATGTCAAAGATAATAGGAATAGATCTAGGGACCACCAACTCATGTGTGGCAGTTATGGAAGGCAGTGAACCGGTTGTTATCGCCAACAGCGAAGGCAAGCGAACCACTCCTTCAATTGTAGCCTTTGTAGAAGGCGGTGAAAGGAAAGTAGGAGATCCGGCCAAGCGTCAGGCAATTACCAACCCGCAACGGTCTATTTTTTCCATCAAGCGGTTTATGGGAAATAGCTATGATGAAGTACAGCGTGAAATCGACCGCGTTCCTTATAAAGTAACTAAAGGCGATAACAACACCCCCCGGGTGGATATCGATGGCAGGCTTTATACACCTCAGGAAATTTCAGCGATGATCCTTCAGAAAATGAAGAAAACAGCTGAAGATTTCCTGGGCCAGGAAGTTACCGAAGCGGTGATTACCGTGCCTGCCTACTTTAATGATACACAGCGCCAGGCTACCAAAGAAGCCGGTGAAATTGCAGGCCTTACAGTACGGCGCATCATCAACGAACCTACCGCTGCGGCCCTGTCCTACGGACTGGACAAGCGAAATAAGGACATGAAAATCGTTGTGTTCGACTGCGGTGGCGGTACGCACGACGTGTCTGTGCTGGAGCTTGGCGACGGTGTTTTCGAAGTAAAATCAACCGAAGGAGATACCCACCTGGGAGGAGACGATTTCGATCAGGTAATCATCGACTGGCTGGCTGAGGAATTCAAGAATGACGAAGGCATTGATCTGCGAAAGGACCCCATGGCCCTGCAGCGCCTGAAGGAAGCCGCTGAAAAGGCAAAGATTGAACTTTCCAGTGCAACCTCTACGGAAATCAACCTTCCATACATCATGCCTGTGGACGGCGTACCGAAGCACCTGGTTCGTACCCTTTCCAGGGCGAAATTTGAACAGCTTGCCGATTCGTTGATCCAGCGGACCATCGATCCTTGCCGCTCGGCGCTGAAAAACGCGGGCATGAGTGTCAGTGACATCGATGAGATCATCCTGGTAGGAGGGTCAACCCGTGTACCGGCCATTCAGCAAGCGGTTGAAAAGTTTTTCGGCAAAGCGCCCTCCAAAGGGGTCAACCCGGATGAAGTGGTCGCTATCGGCGCTGCCATTCAGGGAGGAGTCCTCTCCGGCGATGTCAAGGATGTATTGTTGCTGGACGTAACTCCGCTTTCACTGGGCATTGAAACACTTGGCGGCGTATTTACCAAACTGATCGAGGCAAATACCACCATTCCCACCAAGCGGAGCGAAGTATTCTCTACGGCATCGGACAATCAGCCGAGTGTTGAAATTCACGTGTTGCAGGGAGAACGTCCCATGGCAGCACAGAACCGGACAATCGGCCGCTTCCATCTCGACGGCATTCCGTCAGCCCCCAGAGGGGTGCCTCAGGTTGAAGTAACCTTTGATATTGACGCCAATGGAATCCTCCATGTGAGCGCTAAGGATAAGGGAACCGGCAAAGAGCAGAAGATTCGCATTGAAGCCTCTTCCGGCCTGAGTGATGACGAGATCAAGAAGATGAAGCAGGAAGCCGAGCAAAACGCCGAAGCCGACAAACAGGCGCGGGAAGAAGTGGAAAAAGTCAATGCAGCCGATGCCCTGATCTTTTCAACTGAAAAGCAGTTGAAAGATTACGGCGATAAGCTCCCAGATGATAAGAAATCAACCATCGAAGCAGCTTTGGCTACACTGAAAGACGCCCATTCCAAAAAGGATTTTCCGGCAATCGAAACGGCTACTGCCAGCCTGACCGAAGCCTGGAACGCCGCGTCTGAAGAACTCTACAAGGCCAGCCAGGCCGAAGGAGCCGCAGCCGGCGCCGAATCCGCGCAGGAAGGCGACGCGCCTGCTTCCGATTCCGATGATAAGGACGTCAAGGATGTGGACTTCGAGGAAGTAAAGGACGACGATAAGAAGTAAAGACAAAATAAAACGATCATATGGGGCTGTGTCAAAGATGCAGCCCCTTTTTGATTTTCCTTAAATCTCGTAACTTTCCAACATCAAAATCTGACAAACGAAAAATATATGTGTGGAATCGTAGCTTATATCGGGGAAAGGGATGCTTATCCCATTCTAATTAAAGGACTTAAACGGCTGGAATACCGGGGATACGACAGTGCCGGAGTGGCTCTGATGGACGGGAACGACCTGAAGATCTATAAGAAAAAAGGAAAGGTCAGCGACCTGGAAGATGAGATTGGTAACCGTTCTACCCAGGGAGAGATCGGAATTGGCCATACCCGCTGGGCTACGCACGGCGCCCCTACGGATGCAAATGCCCACCCGCATGTTTCAGGAGACGGCCGGCTCGCCATTGTTCACAACGGGATTATTGAGAATTATGCTTCCCTGAAAAAGGAATTGATCAGCAAGGGACATACTTTTCAGAGCGAAACGGACACGGAAGTACTAGGTCACTTTATCGAAGAAATCCGCAACAGTAACGGATGTTCTCTGGAGGAAGCCGTTCGCATTGCTTTGAAGCGGGTGGTGGGTGCTTATGTCATCATCATTGCTTCTAAAGACGACCCGGATACCCTCATTGCGGCCCGTAAGGGAAGCCCCCTTGTGATCGGGGTGGGCAAGGGCGAGCATTTCCTGGCCTCTGACGCCACACCGATTGTCGAATACACAAAAAAGGTAATCTATGTGAATGACCACGAGATTGCCATTATCCGCCGGGACGAACTACTCCTGAAAAACCTTACCAATGAAGCGCAAACGCCCTACATCCATACCCTGGATGTGGAACTGGAGGCCATTGAAAAAGGCGGCTATGATCATTTCATGATCAAGGAAATTCATGAACAACCCAATACCATCCGGGATTGCCTGCGCGGTCGCCTGGATGCCGGTGCCGGCAAGGTCACACTGGGTGGAATCCGGGAATATGCAGACTATCTGAACAATACCAACCGCATCGTTTTTGTCGCCTGTGGTACTTCCTGGCACGCCGGACTGGTGGCCGAATATGTTTTCGAAGAGCTATGCCGGGTACCGGTAGAAGTGGAGTATGCATCCGAATTCCGGTACCGGAACCCGGTCATACGCGAAGGCGATGTAATTTTTGCGGTGTCCCAAAGCGGGGAAACCGCTGATACCCTGGTAGCGATTGAAAGCGCCCGGGAAAAGGGAGCGATCATTTTTGGGATTTGTAACGTGGTAGGCTCTTCCATTCCCAGGGCTTCTCACGAAGGTGTTTATACCCATGCTGGTCCCGAAATTGGCGTGGCAAGTACCAAAGCGTTTACCGCACAGCTGACCGTCCTTACCATGATCGCTCTGAAATCTGCTTTAGAACGGGGTACCATTGGCAGCGAGCGGTTTCAGGAACTTCTCCATGAGCTGGATCGTATCCCCGAAAAAGTAAAAGAAGCCCTGGAGGCTGATCAGCAGATCCGCACCATCGCTGCAAAATACAAAGACGCTCATAGCTTTTTGTTTTTGGGCCGCCGATACGGATTCCCGGTTGCCCTTGAAGGCGCGTTGAAACTGAAGGAGATCTCCTACATCCATGCCGAAGGTTATCCTGCCGCCGAAATGAAGCATGGCCATATCGCCCTGGTGGATGAAAACCTGCCTTCCGTATTCATTGCAACCAAAGACAGTTCATACGAGAAAATTGTTTCAAATATCCAGGAAATAAAGGCCCGTGGCGGAAAGGTAATTGCCATTGTAACCAAGGGAGACGAAGTTATTCCCCAAATGGCAGATGACGTAATTGAAGTACCGGATACTGACGAATTGCTGATGCCCATGGTAGCGGTCATCCCCCTTCAATTGCTATCCTACCATATTGGTACCATGAAGGGATACAACGTAGATCAGCCGCGTAACCTGGCCAAGTCAGTTACTGTCGAATAAACTAAATTGAGGTTGCGAGTTGCCCCGCAACAGTTTCTAGTTTCCAGGAGGGCTGTGGGGGGCTGGGGCTTTGGATAATGTGTAACAGGGCTGTGTTGCTGTAATGGGCTGTATTAAGCCGTCGCGCAGTGATCCCTGAGCGGTTGCGAAGCAATAGCAATGAAACTAGAAGCTAAAAACCCCGCCGCCGGCGGAAAAACCAGAAACAATGAACAAGATCAATAAAAAGCCCATCGATAATTTAGGGTATGGATTCATTGAAGAGCGTTATCTTCCGAAGGGCAAGGGTGAGTATTATTTGCGGGAGGAACAATTCCGTCCGGCAACAAAATACCGGAAACTAAAGGCACAGGAGATTGAGATCCTGGTGAAGAACGAGAACACTTCGGATGACTGGAACATGATTCTGGTGACTGATAAGTTCAATCCCGGGTATGTACAAGGGTGCAATTTCTATGGGAAAGTGCGCATTGGTGACCTGGAGCCCTTTCTGCTTGAGTATCACGAGATCCAGCATCCTGTGGGCTTATATAACAGCACAATTATTTCCTGTGATTTTGGTAATAACGTGGCTATCGATAATGTGAATCACCTGGCCCATTATCAAGTGGGGAATGAGTGCATGTTGTTGAATATCAATGAGATGTCAACCAGTAATCATGCAAAGTTTGGGAGTGGCATTCTGAAAGAGGGAGAAGATGAAAAGGTGCGGATTTGGCTGGAACTTTGCAACGAGAACGGAGGTCGGCGTATTCTTCCATTCGAGGGAATGCTGGCCGGTGATGCTTATCTGTGGACTAAATACCGGGACGATGGGCAACTGATGGAGCGTTTTCAAGAAATGGTGGAAACCCATAATGATCCCCGGCGGGGCTTTTATGGAACCGTTGGTGACCGGACGGTGGTTAAGAATTGCAAAATCATCAAGGATGCCAAGATTGGCACGGATGCTTATATCAAGGGCGCCAATAAGCTCAAAAACCTGACTGTACACAGCATGTCAGGAGCAAGTACCCAAATTGGAGAGGGCTGTGAGCTGGTGAACGGAATTATCAACCAGGGTTGCCGGGTGTTTTACGGGGTGAAAGCGGTTCGTTTTTACATGGGTTCCCATTCTAACCTGAAATACGGGGCCC
>DATCYD010000085.1:0-18632 GCA_036570465.1 Anseongella sp. | reverse complement strand
ATATTCTGTCTGTATCAGGGCTTCATGTGGCCATCCTGTACTGGCTGGTATGCTTATTACTGAAGCCGCTGGACAGGCTTTCGGCGGGGAAGCTGCTGCAATTGATACTGGGTACGGGCATCATTGCAATGTACGTGTTTGTAACCGGTCTGTCTCCTCCGGTATGCCGGGCCGCCTGGATGATCGGAATTTACCAGCTTGCCCGTTACCTGGGCCGGGAACATCAAACCGGAAATGCCCTGGCATTAACAGCTTTCCTGTTGCTGGCCAGTAACCCCCTGGTATTGGCCGATGTGGGGTTCCAGCTTTCATTTCTGGCCGCCGCCGGGTTGGCGGGGTGCGCCCCCCTGCTTTCCAGGCATCCCGAGGCGCGTAGTCCTGGAAATCATGGATTGATGGCGCGGACGAGGCGCTGGTTACTTCAACAGATCCGGTCAATGACAACAGTTTCCCTGGCGGCACAGTTAATTACATTTCCATTGGCGGTGTACTATTTTCACCAGTTCCCAGTTTACTTCCTTCCTGCCAACCTGTTGCTGATCCCGCTCGCCTCCCTGATCCTGTATGGCGGCATCCTGTTGCTTCCACTTTCGGCCACCGGACCACCCGCCGTGCTACTTGTGGCTGTATTGGAAAAGCTTATTGATATCATGAACTTGCTGATGCAGTTTTTCAGCAGGCTTCCAGGCGCGGTACTGGGTGGGATCTGGATACACCCGGCAGAATGTGCGGGCCTTTACCTGTTGATTGGCTGTATGATCATCTTTTTTCTGTCCCGAAATGGAAACTGGCTCCGTGCCGCGTTGGTAATCCTGGTGATCCTGGTTGCCGCCTCCGCGATCGAAAGTTACCGCCAGGACCGCCAGCGCCGGCTCATCTACTTCCATACCACGCAAACAAGGGCGGTTGGTTTCCTGGCAGGCAGAGAGGCCGTTTTATTTCACGAAAAACCGCCCGATATTACCCATGCAGCTAAAGGAGGGCCTTACTATTATTCCATGCGACCATTTTTACAACGTTCGGGAATCAGACGAGTGGAACACCATGGGCTGGATGAAAATTTCCGCAATCGCTTTCTGATAAAAAAAGGTGCATGGATCCAGTTCTTTGATCAGCGACTCCTTATGTTGGACCGCCATTTCAGCTACCCTGCCATGGAGTCTTCCAGGGGTTGGTGTGATCTTTTACTTGTTACGGAAAATACCTACCTTGAAACCGAAAAACTACGGCAGCTCGTTCGAATCAGGATGGTGGTGACCGGCGCGGAAATTTCGGAAAAACTGACGGACTTCCTGGAAAATGATTGCGGAAAAACCGGTACAGGCTTTTATTCCGTGAAAAGGTCGGGGGCTTTTTTGCTGTCTCTGAATAATCCTGGTCGCTAATACCGGAAATAAAGAAATGAATAAAGTATGGAGTTAAGGTTCATCCGCTACCAAATCACTGAACGAATTGCATTCGTTACCCTGAACCGTCCCGAAAAGAGAAACGCGTTGAATGCCGGCATGGTCGAAGAATTAAAGCAAGCTTTTACCAACGCGGCGGGCGACGAGCAGGTGAAAGTAATTGTGCTCAAGGCGGAAGGGAAAGCGTTCTGCGCGGGAGCGGACCTGGAATACCTGATGGAACTTCAGGAAAATTCCCCCATGGAGAACCTTACCGACAGTCAGCGGCTGAAGGATCTTTTCCTGAAGATCAGCACCTGTCCCAAGGCGGTGATCGCACAGGTACAAGGCGCGGCCGTGGCGGGTGGTTGCGGGCTGATCACGGTCTGCGATCTGGTTTTCAGTGTGCCGGAAGCCGTATTCGGATATACAGAAAACAAGATTGGTTTCGTTCCGGCGCTGGTAGCGCCATTTCTGTTACAGCGGGCAGGGGGAGCACGGACCAGGGAGCTGCTGCTCTCCGGTAATCTGATCCCTGCGGAAACGGCCCGGGAATACGGCCTGGTAAATTTTCTCAGCCCAATGGGCAGCCTGGAAGAAGAGGTGCGCAGTTACGCCTTGAAACTGGCCGCAGAAACCTCAGCTGCGTCGGTGGCTTATACCAAAGAATTGCTTGCGATACTACCGGGATTAACCCAGGAACAGGCGCTTGAATTTTCGGCCAGGCTGAACGCACGGGCACGGGCCGGGGACGATTTTAAAAAGGGTATCCAGGCTTTTCTGGACAATGAAAAACCACAGTGGTAATTTTTTATATTTGCCTGATGCTAAAAAATTTACTCCTTACAATTTTACTTTTTTCTGGCTTCAACGCATTTTCACAAGCTCATTTTGAAGGGATCGTTACTTATGAAATGCAGCTCGCGGATCGCAACAGCGCTGATGTTTCCGATGAAACCGGCGGTTCGGATCATCTGATACCAAAAGAGTTCAAGTTATATATAAATGGCAACCGGACCCGACTGGAAATAAACGCCGGTCAGTCTGTGGTAACGGTTATCAGCAGCGCTGCCGACAGCACCTATACCTTGATGCAGATCATGGGCAGGAAAATTGCATTAAGAACAGATACCGTTCAAATAACGGCTATGCAGGACCGGTTGAGCGGGTTCCGGATGGTTAACCTGGAAGGTAAGCGAAAGATCCTGGGCTACGATTGCAGAAAGGCTCTGATGATTCACGAAGCGTCCGGCGACTCGGCAGAAGTTTGGTACACCCGGGAGCTTCCGCCCATGAAAGTAGCATCCGGCGAATTTCTGCCCAGGATGGATGATTATTTCCCCATGGAAGTAACCTCCAGAAAGGACGGTATTGAATTAACCATGCGATTGCGGGAAATACAATTGGTGCAAGTGGATAAGCGTTTCTTTGAATTACCCTCCGGGTACACGATCGTTGATCAAGACGAAATACAAAAGGGATTACAGCTGTTGAGTACGCCCTGAAATTGAATAACATGATTGACCATCAAATACACATAGACAATATTTACTGGGGAAATTCTCTGAAAGATTACCTGATCGCCCTGGGAATCATATTTGGGGTGGCATTAACGGGTCACCTGATTAAAGTATTCTTGTTACGCAGCCTTAATAAATGGGCGGTCAAATCAGAAACAAAACTGGATGATTTCCTGTTAGACAGCATTGGCCGCACCCTGATCCCTCTTTTTTATATTGTAGGTCTGTATGCCGGGTTTTCTCAGTTGTCTTTTACTCCCAATGTAGAGAAAGCTATTGAGATCGTCACCAAAATCCTGATAACGTACCTGATTGTACGCGTCATTTCAAGTACAATTTCCTTCCTGATCGCATCGTACCTTCGAAGACAGGAACGGGGCGAAGAAAAACTGCGGCAAACCAGGGGGATCATGTTTATTCTTAATGTGGTCATCTGGATCTTCGGCCTGGTATTTCTGCTGGCTAACCTGGGATATGACGTCACGGCCATCGTGGCAGGCTTGGGAATCGGCGGTATTGCCATTGCCCTGGCTGCCCAAACCATCCTTGCCGATCTGTTTGCCTACTTTGTGATCTTTTTCGACCGCCCATTTGAAGTTGGCGATTTCATAGTTGTGGACGACAAAAGCGGCACTGTGAATGAGATCGGCCTCAAAACTACGCGTCTCGATGCGATTGGTGGCGAGAAACTGATCTTTTCCAATACAGACCTGACCAACTCCCGCCTTCATAATTATAATGCCATGCAACGGCGGCGTGTCGTATTTAAAGTGGGTGTCGTTTATGAGACATCGGCCGAGCATGTAAAATACATTCCGGAAGCGATTACTGCCATTGTCAAAAAACAAAAGGATGTAATATTCGACAGGGCACACTTTGCTGCCTACACCAATACCAGTCTGGATTTTGAGGTCTGTTACTACGTGATGGGCGACGATTACAACAAGTACATGAATATCCAACAGGCCATTAATACGGAAATCTTTGTGGATTTCAGCAAAAAAGGAATTCGCTTCGCCTATCCCACCCAAACCTTGTTACAGCCAGTTATCGCCAACGAAAACGACAGCTAAAACCGGTCAAGGGCAAGCCTGATGGCACCGTAGGTCATTTCCAAGTCTTCTTCGCTACTGCAATAGGGTGGCATGATGTAAGAAATATTACCCAATGGACGCAGGATAATTCCTTTTTTGAGAAAGAAATCGTATAACTGATCTCGTAGGCTGCTGAAATAAGAGCTGTCGGCACCTGTATCCCATTCCATGGCAATGATGGTTCCCCGGCATCGCACCTCCCGCACGCGGGGATGTTCCCGGATGCTGTCGGCAAAGGCCTGGTGCTGGCTACTGATGCGCCGGATGCACTGCATGGTTTCTTCTTGCAACAAGAGATCAAGGCTGGCCAGGGATGCCGCGCAAGCCAAAGGATTCGCTGTAAATGAATGTCCGTGGAAAAAGGTTTTCATTTTGTCTCCTGAAAGAAACGCATCATAAACTCCCTGCGTGCAGGTGGTGGCGCCAAATGACATGGTCCCACCAGTAATTCCCTTGGAAAAACAGAAGATATCGGGTTGCAGCGTCAGATGATCACAGGCAAAGAGTTTTCCGGTACGACCAAATCCGGTCATGACCTCATCAGCGATGGTGAGAATGCCTTGATCCTTGCAGATGGCCAGCAGCCGGTCCAGTGACGCAGGTTCGTGCATGACCATCCCCGCAGTTCCCTGTACTAACGGCTCAAAAATAAAGGCCGCAATCTCGTTCTTCCGTTCGCTGAGCAAGTAACGCAACTGTTCTTCAGCTGCTGCTTCCTTACCATTTACCGGTGCGTCAATAAAATCCACATCAAAAAGAAGGGGGCTGAACGGAGTGGTAAATGAACTTCTTCCACTTACTGACATGGCCCCGAAAGTATCGCCATGATAGGCATTCTTAAAGGCGATCAGACGGTTACGGGGTGTCCCTCCGTTATACCAATATTGCATGGCCATTTTCACAGCCACTTCTACTGCGGTGGAACCATCGTCTGAATAGAATATCTTTCCCTGTTGAGAGGGCAGCACCTGGAGCAGACGGGCGGCCAGTTCCGCGGCCGGGGGATGTGTAAAACCGGCAAACATGGCATGTTCCAGGGTACGCAGCTGTTCGCATACTTTTTTAGCAATGTAAGGATGCGAATTCCCATGCAGGTTCACCCACCAGGAGGCAACCGCATCGAAATATTTAGTGCCGTCTTCTCCGTAAAGGTAAGCTCCTTCTCCGCGTACAATCCCCACCGGATCAGGCGCTGTTTGCATTTGAGTGTATGGATGCCATACGTAATGGCTATCAGTTTCAATCAGATTCATGTTTCTGCTCTTCAAATTCAAGTGGCTGTATTGACAGCCGTCCATAATAATATAGGTAGCCAATGGCCCCCAGGCATACCAGGGTGGTGGCCAACGAGCCTTCCAATCCGAAGTTGCCTCCGCTCAACCATTCGCTTCCCTGTAACTGCAATTGAAAAACGGTTTCAGCTTCTATCCCGCTGACATGAAAACCCAGCACAGTGCCTTGCACAAAATTCCAGCCCATATGCAAGCCTACAGGTAGCCAGATACTTCCCCTCCGAAAGAAAGCAAGCCCCATCAGAACCCCTGCCAGGACAATGTTAATGAAACCAAGCCAACCAAAGGAAGGGTTCAGAAAATGCATGAATCCAAAAAGCAATGAAGTGATCATGACAGCGGACAGGGGTGAAAAACGTTCCATTAAAATGTTCAGGAAATATCCTCTGAACATCACTTCCTCCACAAAAGCTACAATCAGATAAATCATCAGCCATATCATCAGCTTCCCGGTTGAAAAGGCTTCATTTAGTTCCAGGCCTGAAACCGTACCCGTAAGCCACAGCACCAGAAAGGATACCAGGATAATGGCTGTTCCGGCAAGGATTCCAAGGCCAGTGTCCTTTAAAACCGATTCTCCGGTCAGCCCAATGCTCACGTAATCTTTTCGGGGAGGAAAATTCGAAAAGAAATAGAGGGTCAGAAGCAAACCAATAAGGGAACTCAGCTGCATCAGGAGTAACATGCCGGCATTGGACTCCAACCCTTCAAACTCCTCAGGAGTGATCGCGGACATATCAATGTTTCCAAGCAGAGGAACCAGTAGCGCAGCTGACATGCTCATCATAAAAAAGTAACAGCCAAAAAAAGCCAGCATAGTCAGAAAAGGCTGCAACCAGGCAAATATGCGTTTCATAAGGTCCATTCCCGTTGATTAATGATCATGGTTACCACATGCCGGTCAATGGGAAAGGTCATATCTTCAGGCTGAAGTCGCGAAAGGGGTATCCAGCGAAAACTTTGCTTCACCTCCCCGTCTTGTCCGCTAAAGTCAAATGCCTTTTCACGGAAATCCAGTTCCAGGGCTTGCAAAGATCGTACATAGTAATATATACTGATGACCTGGCTTTTATCAAAGGCGGACTGCACATAAAAATCAGTGGTATAAAAATGATCGAGTACCTCAATTGCGGCCCCGCATTCTTCCATAAATTCCCGCTTTAATCCATCGCGGGTTCCTTCTCCAAATTCAAGCCCTCCGCCGGGGAGTTTTGAAAATGGGGTATGGTGTTCAAATTCGTCGCTTACCAGCAATTCTTTCTGCTCATTGATGAGAATTCCGTAAACACGAACATTAAAAGGAAATTTTGCAT
This sequence comes from Anseongella sp., assembly GCA_036570465.1. GTDB lineage: Bacteria > Bacteroidota > Bacteroidia > Sphingobacteriales > Sphingobacteriaceae > Anseongella. Next base: position 12,028 of record DATCYD010000085.1, on the reverse strand, counting down.
CCATGGCCGGAGCAAAACTAAGAAAAAGAAGGAGAAATCAGGGATCCTGGCAGGAACGGCGGCCGGATCCGGCCGCCGTCAGCCAGGTTAGCAACAATTAAAATACATTACCACTTTGCCCTCCAAGGGTGACCAGGCGATATGTTTTGTATTTTCTTTACCAGTTAAATACAGAAATCCAGGCATTTTTGTTTCCCGAAGATCGTCATAAGTAGTCTTATCTACAAAAAAACTATCGTGAGGTGGCTGATCTCCCTCAATGGCCTGCGCTTTGAAGCGCTCATCCAGGAAAAATTCTTCAATGCGTTCCCTGATCAGGGCTTCTTGCTTTTCCGGTGTATTTATTGATTCATCGTAGGTAGCGGCCAGCATCATGGCAGGAAATTCATCGCTGTAGATCAACTCCCCCTCTCCATTGGTAATGGTAAAAGCCACAGTACCGCTTAAAGCTTCTTCTCCGAGCAAGGCGATATGAAACTGTTCTTCCCCTTGCTTGCCATCGAATTGCCTCGAACTGCTTTCTTCCATCAGTACTGAATTCCGGTCCACGCCTTCTTCCGGATGACCCTCCGGTATTACCGCTTGTCCCGGTTCCATGGCCCTGGTTTCCGATCCGGTGGTGTCCTGATCCCCGGCTTGCCGATCCGTAGGGGAAATCTGGCAAGCGGCAACTATCAGAACAATCATGAAACCAAGGAAGACAATCTTATACATTCTAAAAAAGCTTACGGGGACCGCCACAATAATAAGGCCAGAGCATACAAGATACATTGAGGCCGTGAGGACCCCTCAGGCATATTATAAACATCCGATTCTCATTCCCCGTTCCGAGGCAATTCGTTCCCACAGGTGCGCCGGCAACTTAATCACCGGGCCCCGGTTAATCAGGAGCACCCGGTTCAATCGGGGGGCCCCGGTTCAATCAGGAGCTTCGTCCAATCAGGAGACAGCGTCCCGCAGCGATTTAATGGAATCATGTGCATCTTTCAGTTCAGCACGTTGATTTTGCATCCGGACCTGAGACCCTGGCGAAAAAACAGCCGAATCTTCCAGCACCTTATCGTAAGTCTTCAAAGCAACGTCTTCACCGAATTCACAACTTTTAAGCGCCGCTTCCCGGTCGTCAACGCTAAGCGCACTACGAATATCCATCCAGGTACGGTAAAGGTCACCGGATGCCGAAGTCTCTTCCCGCACCTGGCCGCCCAACGCAGTAATTTCTTCAGCCAATTCCATCTTAAAGCGGGCGCTTTGTTGTGAATACTGATCAAACAATGTCTTCAGGTCCGGGTCTTTGGTTTCCCCGGCCGCCTTTTTATAACCATTTATCCTGTCGTTGTTGACGACTACCAGTTTGTTCAACCGGTTAACACTTTCTTGCGACTGATCCATGTCTTTTAATTTTGGTTATATCAATAGGTCCAATTACTATTCCACCCTACCAGCTATGCCTCACACGATATACTGACGAACCTATCCACCCGGGAAGACAAACAATTGTATATTTTGATGACCAGCTGAGTAGGAATTTTCCCAGCAGACAACTCCCGCTTCCGGGGAAACGCCGCCATCACTGTCCAGGGATCCCTCATCCGGTAACCAGGGCCAGCATTTCTTCTGCCATCAGGTCCAGTTCCCGCTGGGTATTGGGTTTCACAAAATAACCGGCAGCGCCTTGACGTTTACATTCATCGATATATATTTCTGTATTCGAAGTACTGAGAATCACCTTAGGAACCGCATTATAACGGGACTGCGTGCCCAAATGTAACAGCACTTCTGAACCTTTCAATTGAGGCATATTATAGTCCAGAATAATCAATGCCGGAAGGTTATGGTCTTGCAAGGTGGCCAGGTAATCCACCGCCGCCTTCCCGTCATTTACCATATGCAACTGTGCATTCGGTTCGAAACTCAAAATAGCTTCTTCGATCAGCTCCAGATCCTCGGCATCATCATCCGCAATAAGAATGTCTATAGCCCGGTTCCCCTGCATAATTCATGACTTGAGTTAAAATTTAAACATAAAAGTAAACAAATTAAATAGAATTAAAAATAATTCGAATACCCAGGAATCCGCGCAACCCCTGGTTGGGACCAAACACATAAGCCGGATCAAATGTCAGCCCATAGGGATTCTCCGGGGTGACCATTGCCTGGCCTTGTTCATCAAACCGCACCTGATGATCGAAGGGATCATGAGAACGGGCAATGAGAAAAGGTTCTCCATTTCCAGGCTTCCAGTTCAGGAGGTTCTTCAGTCCGCCGTACACCTCCATACGTTTTCCAAGAGGCATGCTCAACTGAATATTCTGAATACTCCACCAGGGTGAAAAGGCGCTTCGGGGATCGGCTTCTCCAAGCAACGGCAGGCGCATGGGGCCGTAAATGTTTCCAGTATAATCGATCTTGATACCACTTTCCCGAAAGGTGTAGGCGATATTCCAAACCCCGGAAAAGCGTTCAGTTAACTGCTGCCGGACTTTTTTGCCTTGCTTCCTGCTATAAACATCCATCAACGTAGCGCCGGTCAGAATCTTCAACCCGCCAGGCAGGGAAAGATCAGCATTGACAGAGACTCCTTTTGAGACTGCGAACCCATCCAGATTTCCGTAAATAATCTTATCCGGATCTGTATCGTAATCGGCGATTATCTTATTATTAAACCGGGTATAGAATATCGTAGCATCCAATCCCAAAAAGGTGTGGGTGCCAGGAAATATCTTTTTCACAAAGTTAATATTACCATTCCAGGAAACCTCCGGCCGGAGATCTTCCACAAAGAATACCTCTCTGGCCCCGGTAAGCGCCGCATGGTCCTCCGTAAAGACATTCGCCACCCGGTATCCGTTGCCAAGGCTGAACCTCAATACATGATTCTTATCCGCTGAATTCCATTTATAACTGAGGCGTGGCGTCAGAATGCTCCCGTGCAATGAATGGTAATCAAAGCGCAGCCCGGCCAGGAGCTTACTTTGCCTGTTAAAGGTAAACTCATCCTGCAGAAAGGCTCCAGGCAACCAGGTCAGCGCCGACCCGTTTCCACTAAAACTGTCTCCAACATCACCCTGAATTTCCCTGCTTATGCCGAAATCCCGGCTACTTCCGGGCCCACTGGTTCCGGCGGTAGCCGGGGTGTTATCGTCGTACGATGTAAACCGACCAGTGAGACCGGCCAGCAAGTCATGACGTCCGCGAGCCTTGTTCCAGGTCAGTTGCCCGAACGCCACATACTGCCGGGCCTGGTACGACATCGTTCCATACATACTGTTCTGCCGGTGTCCATTGGCGCTGAACCGGAACAACACCTGATCCTTTACCGGCAACTGATAATTGCCAAATACCTCCCAGCGGGTGGTATAAATGCTTTCCCCGTACAGATCACTTTTCCCACGATGGGCCCGATCCCACTCCATTTCACCACCCCACCGGTCCTCGTAAACATACCGCCCGGCCAAAGAAAAAACACGCCCGCTATCTCTGTTGAAATCCCATTTATTAAACAGGGAAATCCGATGCTGAAGCGTGACATCGGTAAATCCGTCGTTATTCCCATCCACTGGCAACTGGTAATTAAAATAATTCACACCCACTAACGACCTGGCTGCTTTGCCAGCCCGGATACCGGCCGCCAGATCTACATTGATTTCGGCCTGGCTAGTGGTAAAGGCATCCACCGACAATGCAGCCACTCCTTCCGGTTCACGGGTAATGATGTTGATCAACCCGGCAACCGCTTCACTACCATATAAGGTAGAAGCGGGCCCTTTCACAATCTCCACCCGTTCAATCAGCGATTGCGGAATCCCGCTAAGCCCATAAACAGTGGAAAGCCCGCTAACCACCGGCATGCCATCGATCAGCACCATCGTATAAGCGCCTTCCAGCCCATTGATATGAATATCTCCTGTATTACAGATATTGCAATTAATCTGCGGCCTCACCCCATTCACCTGCTGCAAGGCATCGAAGATTGACGGAGTTGGATTACTTTTGAAAAATGCAGCCGTGTAAACTTCCACCGGTACCGGACTTTCCAGCTTCGAAACCTCCTTCATCGTACCCGATACTACCACCTGGTCCAGCACCTGTTCCCCGGCTTGATCCCGGATCCTGCCTTCGGGCGTAGGGTTCGCCGTGCTATCAGCAATCCTCGTGCTATCGACTTGTCCCCTTCGTATCGAATCAGCCACCTGCGCTACGGCTTCGCACACCGGAACCATCATCGCCATTAATACCATCATATTTCTAAACATCACAAAATATTTTTTGATATACAAAAATACTATTTTAGATTGATCTAAAAAATGAATTACTATCTTAGCGGCATGAACGCCAAAACCCCAAAAGAATCGCTGACTGTGATGAACGAACTGGTATTGCCAAACGATACCAATATGTTAAATAACCTGATGGGTGGGCGCCTGCTGCATTTGATGGACATCGCCGCCGCCATTTGCGGACAGCGTCATAGTAACCGGGTTGTAGTGACTGCTTCAGTCGATAACGTTTCCTTTTCACAACCCATTCTTATGGGTGACCTGGTCATGATCCAGGCCAAAGTAACCCGCGCCTTCACCACTTCCATTGAAATAAGACTGGATGTTTGGGCAGAACATATTCCCAGCGGCAAAAAGATAAAAAGCAACGAAGCCTATTATACATTCGTAGCGGTAGATGAAAAAAACAAACCCGTGCGCGTGCCCGCAGTACACCCCGAAACCGAAGAAGAACAACAATTATTTGACGGAGCCCTCCGCCGACGTCAACTCCGCCTGATCCTGGCCGGTAAAATGAAGCCCAACGACGCCACCGAACTAAAAGCTTTGTTTATTCCAGAGTAGAAAGCAACAAAATCCGGTCAAATTCCTCTTCTTTCAAAGGCATGACTGAAAGCCGACCCTGGCGAACGAGTGCTACATCCTGAAGCGGTTCGTCTGCCTTGATTGTTTCAAGGGTAACCGGGCGTTTCAGAGTTTTTACCGGAGAGATATCGACCACTACCCAGCGGGTATCATCGGTGGTTGGGTCCTGGTAGGATTCTTTGACAACTTTAGCGATACCGACTACTTCCTTGCCTTCATTACTATGGTAGAACAACACCTGATCGCCCTTTTTCATAGCCTGAAGGTTGTTTCGGGCCTGGTAGTTGCGGACACCATCCCAGAAAGTGCGTTTATCTTTCAGCAGTTGGTCCCATGAATATTTGAAGGGTTCGGATTTGACGAGCCAGTATTGCATAGTTGAGAACAAAGTTAAAGGGTCATTGGTCAGTTACAGGTATGCCCGTTGGTTTTTCCCTTCCTGATAGTACATAAAAGCCCGGTTGACAACACGATTCCCACCAGGTGTGGGGTAATTTCCTGAGAAATACCAGTCGCCGGCATTTAGCGGACAGGCTTTGTGAAGATCATCCAGCGTCTGATAGATAATTTCCACCTCGGCGCCCAGGTCGGAAGGAGTAATGATCCGGGCGATCTGGCGGGAAATATCTTCGTAGCTAAACCGGTCGTATAGTTCCTGAACATAGTTCCGGATCGCCTCCCGGGGAAGCTCTTCCTGGGTTTTACATTTTTCATAGACCCGGTCCACCAGTTCGTCGTCCGCCAATGACATCATGGCCTGGAAGGCAACGAACTCGCCCATGCGGGACATGTCAATGCCGTAACAATCGGGATACCGGATCTGTGGAGCGGAAGAAACAACAATAATTTTCCTGGGTTCGAGCCGGTCAAGCATCCTGAGAATACTTTGCCGTAGAGTAGTCCCCCGAACAATGGAATCATCCATTACCACAATGGTATCAACCCCCGGTTTCACCACCCCGTACGTCACATCGTAGGTATGGTTCACCATTTCATTCCTGGCTGAATCCTGAGTAATGAACGTACGAAGCTTAGTGTCTTTGATCGGTATTTTCTCAATGCGCGCATTCATGCCAAGAATTTCGTTGATCCGTTCAGGAGTCAGATTGGCTGGATTGGCAAGTTGTTCCCTTTGGGTTTTTTGAATGTATTCCCGGATCCCTTCTTCCATTCCGTAAAAGGCAACCTCGGCTGTATTGGGAATATAGGAAAACACCGTATTCTTCAGGTCGTAATTAACCGCTTTCAATACCTGAGGAACCAGCAGCTTGCCCAGCATTTTCCGTTCCTGGTAAATCTCCGTATCGCTGCCCTTTGAAAAATAAATACGCTCAAATGAACACGACTTGCGTTCCAACGGCTCCCGGATCTGGTTTTCGGTTACACTACCGTTTCTTTTGATAATCAACGCATGGCCAGGCTTCACTTCGTAAAGGTCTTCAAATTTCACATTGAAAGCCGCCTGGATTGCCGGGCGTTCAGAGGCCACCACCACTACTTCATCATCCTGATAATAATACGCCGGCCGGATTCCGGATGGATCACGCAGCACAAAAGCATCACCATGTCCGAACATCCCCAAAATGGAATACCCGCCGTCGAAATCCTTGGCAGAACGGCGCAGGATCTCCGCTACATCCACATGATCAGCTATTTGCCTGGTAATGGACGCATTATCATAGCCTTTGGTCTTGAAATGATCAAACAGTTGCTGATTTTCCACGTCCAGAAAGTGACCGATCTTTTCCAGCACCGTCACCGTATCGGTCTTTTCCTTGGGATGTTGTCCGAGTTCATACAAAGTTTGCAGGAGCTCATCCACATTGGTCATGTTGAAATTCCCTGAAAGCACCAGATTACGGGTCATCCAGTTATTTTGCCGCAGGAAGGGATGGCATTTTTCAATGCTGTTCTTTCCGTGAGTACCATACCGAAGGTGCCCCATGAGCACCTCCCCGATAAAAGCCACATTATTTTTCAGCCAGTCGCAATCATCCATCAGTTTAGGATCCAGCGCCCGCACCGCGTCGAATTTCTTGCGAACATATTCAAAGATATCAGTCACCGCCCGCGGCGCCATGGACCGGTAGCGGCTGATGTAGCGCTGTCCCGGAGGCACATTTAATTTGATAGTGGCAATGCCGGCCCCATCCTGTCCCCTGTTATGCTGTTTTTCCATCAACAGGTACAATTTGTTCAGCCCGTAGAGGGCTGTTCCATATTTTTGCCGGTAGTAATCCAGAGGCTTCAACAAGCGGATCATGGCTATTCCGCACTCGTGTTTTATCTGCTCACTCATTCGCGCTAACTAAGTTACAAAGGTACAAATTTGAATGCATTGTTAACAACCTCATAACAGGAGCCGAAGCGTTTGGTTTTCAGACCTCCGCGGACAAAAGCCAGGTTCAACCCAGGTGAAGGTCTGCCCTTCCGCTTCTCCCTATCCCACCCCAGCTGGCGTGGAGATCATTAAATCTGTAGCGATTCCCTCCTTTTGATCGTTGCAGCTGTAACGAAGACATTGACGACTGGGTACTTCGGATAGACAATGAGAATAACGGCGATTATGATGGCTTTCCGCAGCACGATTGCAGCGGGCTCCCAAGCGAGCTGCAACAAGACGGGATTGAAATCATAAGTGATATTGCATACAGCACAAATGAAACCAACCCATTCTTAAAAGTAGCTATCCTGGCTAAAAATATAGAGCTCAAAAAATACAAGATTGTCAGCAATCCAGAATAGGGACCATATGCTATCCATGGTTCTTTCCGAAGAAATTTCGGAATATTCTTGGCATATTAGTTATTCTTTCGTAACTTGCTTTCAGCAAGCGCAGGCGCATCCCTCGAAAAACTAACCATTATCAATACTAAACTTGTTATCATGAAAAAGTTAAATCTACTTGGCGTTATTTCGTTATCGCTGATTCTCAGTGGGCTCTCCTGCAAGAAGGACGAGGGCCCTGAACCGGCAACCGTCTGCGGAATGAAAGGAGATCTTAGAAAAAACCTAAGAGCACAGGTAAGCTGGAGCGAGCCTTACAACGACTGGGTACTTGAAGTAGACAATGACAATAACGGAGAAATCGATGCGGGCCCACTGTTTAACTGTAACGGACTCCCCGAAGAGTTAAAACAGAATGGAATTGAAATTATTGGTGATATAGCATATAGAATATATGAAACCCCAAACTCCTACAAATACCGGGCAGAACCTTGGGAAATAGAGCTAAAAGAATATAAGATCATCAAGGTGTCCGACTAGATCTGGTCAAATAAGGTCGTGATTATAGAGTTTAAGAAACACACAAAATCATAATTCCCAATAATAGCGAACTTAAAATCAAAACCCAATAGCCATGATAAGACGTTTACTCTTTTCTCTCTCGATAATTCTATGCGTCATTCAAGCAAATGCGCAAGAAAAATGCTGGACGCAGTTCAACCCCGATAACCTATCAATAGAGTAGCTGGGGAAACTTCAGGAATTTAACGTTCGGGTCCGCATGTTACATCAAAATTTGTTTGACAAGAGCAAAAGTGTACCAGAACAGCAAAGCCTATTCGCAAATGATGATATTATCCTGATTCCCGTAGTCGTGCATGTTGTATGGAATACCATATCAGACAATTTAAGCAATGCTCAGATTCAATCGCAAATTGAAGTACTAAACGAAGATTTCAGAAGATTAAATACTGACGCCGATGATACACCTGGTCTCTTTCTGGATGTCGCAGGTGATAGCCGGATCCAATTCTACCTGGCTTGCGAGGATCCCAATGGCAATCCGACGAATGGAATCACCCGAACACAAACTAACGTAACTGAATTTGACCGTGACGACATGAAATTCACATCATCAGGAGGGAAAGATGCCTGGAATACAGCCGAGTATCTTAATATTTGGGTTTGTGACTTAAAAGACGGCCCTTCTGGTTCTCCTTTAGGTTATGCTCAGCTTCCGGAAGGCTACATATCGTCTCCGGCTACGGATGGTGTCGTTATTATCCCGGAAGCCTTTGGTAGAAACAGTACTGCTCTAAACTATGATTTAGGCAGAACAGCCACTCATGAAGTAGGACATTGGGCGGGCCTTTATCATATCTGGAGTAAATCTGGATTTAAAAACGACCCTTCTTGTAGCGATACCGACGAAGTTTCTGATACTCCAAATCAAGCTGATGCCAATGAACAGTGTGCCTCCTTCCCAAACCCTTCCTGTGGGAATACCAGCGATATGTTTATGAATTACATGGACTATTCGTACGATGCGTGTTTAAATATGTTCACCGAAGGACAAATCACCCGTATGAGGGCGAACTTTGATACCGGAGGCTTTAGAGATTATTTTCAATTTCAAACGATCAGCAGCTATATAGCGGGTGACGGGGCGGTTTGTTACGCTGGTGACACCTATTCCCTTAGTGGTCTCCCGGCTGGAGCAGCAAATTTCGAATGGGAAGCAGGGCCCGGGCTCGAAATAGTGAGTGGAGCTGGAACAAATGGTCCTCAGATCAAGGCAGTATCCCCCCATAATTTTTCTAAAACGTGGATTATAGGATCCTTTACCTCAGGGTGTTACGGGCGTATTTATGTAAGAAAAGAAGCTTATACCAATACGCCTTATCCCGATTACATATCAAGCGATCCTGGGCCCACTAACGGGGAGTATTGTACTTTTACGTTCTATGAGTTCGCTGCGATGTTTAATGACTTGGACGAGGAAAACTATGTGGATAGCTACCAATGGTCGGTAACACCTACCCCTGCCTATGATAATGGAAGCACAAGCAGATGGCGAATTATAGGGTTTTCGATAGCTGGCAACTATACAATCAAGGTCTGGTCAGTGGGCACGTGTGGTCTAAGTCTGCCTGCTCAAATCAACTGTCAAGTTAAAAGATGCACCGGAATAGGTATCGATTATCTGGTTGCGCCTAACCCAGCGGATAACACAATGACGATTATGTTTAGAGAACCGGCGTCAGTTGGGCTACAAAACGTACCTGCGATTTCGGAAAAAGCACTGAAAATAACGCTTTACGATTATATGCTCCGCGCGGTCCGGTCGGCGGAGACCACTGTGGGCAGCAATGTAACGTTCAATACTTCTGACCTCACAGCTGGTATGTATTATTTACACGTTTCGGACGGGAGCAATACGGATATGCAGCAGGTACTGGTACAGCATTAACTACCCTTCAAAATACCGCATCACCAGCTCCGGAAAGATGCCGAGAAGGATCGTCAGGGCGGTGAGGGTGACGATCACGGCTTTCAGCAGCAGGTTGCCCCTGGATTTGGCGCGAGCCGGGGGCTAGCCCCCGGCTGGGGTTGGACAGAGTTTAAAAAACACTCCTTTGCCGGGGCCACGATGACCATGTTTTCGTTCATGCAAATACATTTTAAGGCTTCTTCAGAGAGATTGTGGCATCGCCGAAATTCAACGTTTCCCCTACCTGAAATTTTCCACGAACCCTTCTTCAACTCCCGCCAATCCGGCAATTTTCTGATTATCGAAATCAGTATCCCGGATCAGTGCCTGAACGAAGGAAATAACTTTCTTTCGTTCACCTTCGGCCAGAAATTTATCTTTAACTTCTTCCTTATAGTCACGCAGCCATCTGCTTTTAATGTTTCGGATGTCACGTTCCCGGTCGATTACTATCATCTTTTGGTCCTCCTTTGGTAGTTTATTGAATTCAGTAACTTGAAATAATTTTTGAAATACAGGATCATCGGTGAAAATTGGTTCGGTAAGGTGGTGGAGATTCTTGAACAAGAACAGCCATTTGTCCAGCCGGGTGGTTAGCTCCTCTAATTTCTTCTTGAATTTAGGAAGTTCCACCAGCATTAGTTCTACTTTGCGGGGATATGGTTCGAAAGTTTTTATGTTCCGGAAATCATACGAATTAATATATTCATTTTGCTGCTTTCCGCACGGCTGAAGTTCATTCTTCCAGGGATCGAAATTCACGATGGCAATGGCAAATATTTCAGGTATGGGAAAGTGATCGCCCTTTACGCCGGAGGGTATTTGGTCACTGCCCATGCGAAACAGATAGAACTCGATTCGTCCAAACAAATTATCCTGAGGTTCGAACTGCATTTCTATCAGGAATTGCTCACCATCTTCAGCAGTACATTGCACGTCGAACCGTGTCGTTCTTGTCTCCTGATGCTCTCCTTGCCGCTCGGTTGAACCGAATTTAATCTCTTTAATTGGTTTTCTGCCTTCAAACAGACTCTCCAACAGATCAATGGCCAATTCTTTACATTCTTCTCTGCCGAAAATTCGCTTAAATGCATAATCGCGTCGGATATCCAGGTAGCGGTGGCCATAATCCAATGGAGGCCGTTCCATCACCTGAAAAAAATCCTCTGGCTCCAACCAGTTTGCTGCCCACCGGCTGGTCAGGTAATCCGACTCAGAAAATGCTGCTTGTGACTGCCTCATAGGTTCTAATATTTAGTGTAAAACAAAGGTAAAGAACACCAGGTATATCCACAAGAATAATATTATAGCTATAGGTTTTAATAAATGCAATTTGGTTTTTTGAATGGGGAGTTATGAACCCTCAAAGTACCGCATTACCAGCTCGGGAAAATGCCAAGAAGGACGGTGAGGGTGGTAACGGTAACGGTAACGATGATCACCCTTAGCAACAGGTTGCCCCGGCCACGATGATCATACCTTCGTTTTTCCGCAGGAAAAGGTTGAGGGGGATTTTCTAGTAATAGAACAGAGCCACCACCGTGTTGATGGCGCCGGCGATCATCATCAGGAGGAATAGGATGTTGCCGAGATCACCAACCTGTAGCGTTTCCCTCCTTTTGATCGTTGGGACAGTAACGACCAATTTCTAAACCTTAGAGTACCGGCAATGAAAAAATTTACGCTACTCAGCGCGATCTCATTATTCCTGGTCTTCAGCGGGTTCGCATGTAAAAAAGACGAAGGCCCCGAACCAGCAACCGTTTGTGGAATGAAGGGAGATCTTAGAAGGAACCTAAGGGCGCAAGTAAGCTGGAGTGAGTCTCTTAACGACTGGGTACTTCGGATAGACAATGAGAATAACGGCGATTATGATGGCGTTCCCCTGCACGATTGCAGCGGGCTCCCGGAGGAATTGCAAAAAAACGGGATTGAAATCATCGGT
>DATCYD010000084.1:0-13681 GCA_036570465.1 Anseongella sp. | reverse complement strand
TGGGCTGGTCGCCGGTACGATATGCAACCGGGATACCGGCTTGCAGACCCAGCAGCATGGCGGCGCCTTCGGTTAAACGTCCCTGGATAGAAAAAGTGGCTTTGGGCTCGGAAACCAGGCCGGGATTGATATCGTAATGATCCAGCAATGACTGTGCAAGCTGCTCTTTCTGAAAGTCCCAAAGTATGCCTTCAGACAACCCTGAATAGGTGGTGCAGATCTCGCCGGTCATTTTCATCGCTATGAAATCTCCAGGAAGCATGAATTTATCAGTCTTTTCGTAAATGGCAGGCTCGTTGTCCCGGATCCATTTCAGCTTGGAAGCGGTAAAATTACCGGGAGAATTCAGGAAATGTTCCAGGCAGAAGGCTTCGCCAAGTTCGTTAAAGGCTTTGTTGCCTGTTTCAACGGCGCGGCTGTCACACCAGATGACGGAAGGACGCAACACCTGCCGGTCTCGATCCACCAGGACCAGGCCGTGCATCTGGTAGGAAATGCCGATGGCGGCCACCTCCCCCGGTTTGAAGAGAAGCTGGTCCTGCAGTTTCGCTGCAGCGTTGACGGCTTCCCGCCACCAGCTTTCGGGGTCCTGTTCTGCCCAGCCGGTTTTCGGACTGCTGATAGACATCTCCGCATCGGGTGAAAAAGCGTGCGCTGCAGTTTTGCCGGTAGCTATTTCTACCAGTGCTGCTTTTACCGATGAACTTCCTATGTCGAATCCTAAAAGATATTTACTCATGTTTCACTATGTTGGATAATCCTGTTTGCGGATTCCGATTTTATAAAGGCACCAGCCCATTAATGCAAAGAATGCTACGCCCAGCAATTGATAGCCGCCATCTCCCAGCACGCCTGACAGGCCTGAAGAAACGGCGCTTCCAATGCTTTGCAAGCGGCGGTAAACGGCGTCTGAGGAGCTGAGTAGTGCAATCAGTACCCCGGCCAGGGCACCGCCAGCCACCAGGCCGGTGGCAAAGAGATTGCCTTTGCCAAGCTCTTCTTCTGCCAGGCTTTGTTTTTTGTTTCTTGTTTTGAAATTTACCAGTGCGCGGATGGCGCCGCCAATGAAAATGGGAAGTGTAGTAGAAAGTGGAAGGTATGCGCCTACGGCAAAGGAAAGAGAATTGACCCCGCATAATTCAATGGTAAGGGCCAGAAAAACACCTACCAGTACAAATTGCCAGTCCAGGTTAAAGGAAAGCAGTCCTCGTATGAGGGTAGCCATTAACGTACCCTGCGGTGCAGGGTATTCCGGAGTACCAATGGCATGCTGAATGCCCATGGCAGCCATATCAGGGGTGGGTTGGTCCAGGATGTTAATGGTAACGCCTACGGCGATGGCTGAAACCAGCACTCCCACAAACAGGGCCAGCTGCTGGTATTTGGGAGTGGCACCCACGATGTAACCTGTTTTCAGATCCTGAGAAGTATTACCGGCATTCGCAGCGGCAATGCAAATCATTCCTCCCACCACCAACACCATGGGTTCAAAAGCGCTTCCCGTAAGTCCGAATGCGATAAAGATCAGGCAGGTACCCATCAGTGTAGCAATGGTCATGCCCGAGACCGGATTGGAACTGGATCCGATCAGGCCTACGATTCGACTGGAAACGGTCACGAAAAAGAATCCAAAAACAACGATGAGTAATCCAAGAAGCAGCTTGTTGTACCAGGTATCACCTGGTATTTGCGGTAACAGCATGATCAGCAATACCAGCGCCAGCGAACCCAGGATCACCGTCTTAAATGAAAGATCATCCTGGGTACGCTTTTTCCCTTCGGTGTCGCCGGGGCGAACAGATCCCAGACTTTCCTTAAAGGAGCTGATGATGGTAGGAATGGTTTTGATCAGGGTCATGAAGCCCCCCGCGGCCACGGCTCCGGCGCCGATCTGCCGGACATATGCCGTGTAAATAGCAGCCGGTGTATCGGCAAAGGTTTGTGTTTGCGGATTCCAGCCTCCGGCACCGCCAGGGCTTGTAATATCAGACAGGTAACCGAGCTTCACCAGCTGGCCGGCGATGGTTTCCATGGGCACGACCGAGGCCAGCAGCGGGATCAGGCCTAGCCAGGCAATAACCCCGCCGGCAACCAGCACGCCTGCGATCCGGGGCCCGATGATATAGCCAACACCCATATACTCGGGGGTGATATCGGCATTTAATGTGGCAGAAGGAAAGAATCTGGAGGTTTGCCGGCTGATCAGGCCTGGCGTTTCAGCTATAATATGCAATCCTTTTTGCAGAATAGCATACAGGGTGGCAAATCCCAGGCCGAGATAGGCTGTTTTTGCAAATTCACCGCCTTTTTCACCGGCAATCAGCACAGAGGCGCATGCCGTACCTTCAGGATAAGGAAGTGCCTGGTGTTCCCGCACGATCAGTGATCGTCTTAGCGGAATCATCATCAATGTTCCCAGTACACCCCCAAGGGCGGCCAGGGAAAAGATAGTCCAATAGGCAAAATACTGGCTGCCAATGCTTGCACCACTGGCGTCTGCGGTTAGAAAAAGAAAACCAGGCAGGGTAAATACCACACCTGCGGCAACGGATTCACCTGCGGAACCGGTAGTTTGTATGATGTTATTCTCCAGGATGGTGGTCCGGAAAATTTTTCTACCCAGGGAAATGGCCAATACTGCTATGGGAATAGAGGCAGTAACAGTGAGTCCGGCCTTCAGCGCCAGATAAACCGTGGAGGCTCCGAATATAATGCCGAACAAGACACCGATCAGTACGGCTTTTAGTGTAAACTCCGCCATTCGTGTTTCGGCAGGCACGTAAGGCTTGAATTGTTCGGTTTCCAGGGACATCGTGAATGAGTTAACAAGCAGGGTTCAGGTCCGGCAAGTTCGGGGTAAAAATATTCAAATGGTACCACTTAGCAAATAAATTTTATTATCTGTGCTTTACGTCATGATTAAGACTGTTTTTTATATGCCCCGGGTGTGCCAAAAGCATTGCGCGCATTTCGCCTGGAGAGTGATGAGTCTCTCTTGTCAGTACTTGATAGGATAAAGTGAAAATTTAATTTTCCCGGTACTATGATTTTTGCTGTTTAAATACGTACCTTTACACGAGTTGTATTTTTTGTCCAAGGGCAGCAACGGTTATTTAAATTTTTTTTATGAACATTTATGTAGGTAACTTAAGTTACAAAATCTCAGAAGAGGAGCTAAAGGAAGTATTCGAACAATACGGCGCCGTTGATTCG
This sequence comes from Anseongella sp., assembly GCA_036570465.1. Lineage (GTDB taxonomy): Bacteria > Bacteroidota > Bacteroidia > Sphingobacteriales > Sphingobacteriaceae > Anseongella. The sequence goes on along the minus strand of DATCYD010000084.1, from coordinate 10,468 downwards.
GTTAAAATTGTTCGTGACAGGGACACCGGCCGGAGCAAAGGATATGCATTCCTTGAAATGCCCGAAGAATCGGAGGCGCTGCAAGCCATCGACGGTCTTAATGAACAAACCCTTGCCGAGCGCACCATGGTGGTAAACCAGGCTCGTCCCCGCGAAGAAAGAGCTCCGCGGCCTCAGCGCAATTTTGGTTCAAGAAGGTATTGATCATTTAAAATAGTTCCCAACAAAAAAAACTCAGAATATCCGTTCTGAGTTTTTTTTGTTTCCAGTGTTTTTGCTTGCCGGAAGCAAGCACATTTCCGGTTTACGCCTGCTTGCTCACTTTGGCGTGATCAGCCAGGAACTGAGCCAGTCCTTTATCGGTGAGCGGGTGGTTTAACAGAGCCAGAATGGCATTAAGCGGGCCGGTCATTACGTCGGCGCCTATTTTTGCACATTCCAGAATATGGATCGGATGACGGACTGAAGCCGCGAGTATTTCGGTTTCAAAGCCGTAATTGTCATAGATCAACCGGATATCTTCAATCAGTTGCAAGCCATCGGTGGATACATCATCCAGCCGACCGATAAACGGAGATACATAAGTGGCGCCAGCCTTGGCAGCCAGTAAGGCCTGTCCGGCCGAGAAAACCAGTGTGCAATTGGTGCGGATACCTTTTTCGGAAAAATACTTCAGCGCCTTGACTCCTTCACGGATCATTGGCACCTTTACCACGATCTGTTCATGAAGGGCCGCCAGTGATTCCCCCTCGCGGACGATGCCGTCAAAGTCCGTGGCGATCACTTCCGCGCTTACATCCCCGTCCACGATTTCACAAATGGTCTTGTAGTGATTCCGGATGTTATCTTCACCGGTAATTCCCTCCTTAGCCATGAGTGAGGGATTTGTTGTGACCCCATCAAGCACACCCAGATCCTGGGCATCGCGAATCTGGTCAAGGTTGGCTGTGTCTATAAAAAATTTCATGATGTTTTAAATTAAAAAAGGGTAAGCTACTCATATCGCACCGCTCAACCACCTACCCTTGCTTCCTTCCGGACCTGGGGGATTCAGCAGGAGCTGGTCGTATAAGACTTACCCCGCAACAAAGATAGGAAACCGAACCCGATCCGGCAAGTATTCCTTACTCGTCTTCTTCATTTTCCTGGTCTTCTGTTTCCTGGTCCCGGACTAGTACCTTATCAATGCGTCTGCCATCCATGTCCATGATCTCCATATCAAGACCGTTCCAGTTAATTTTTTCGCCAGTCCGGGGGAGATGCCTCAACTTCAGCATGACAAACCCACCCAGTGTTGTTACCCCGCGAGTATCCTCTTCGGATGCTTCCAGGTCAAATTCGTCCAGAAAGTCAATTAATGGGTATTGTCCGTCGATCAGCCAGCTGCCATCTTCACGTTGCGTTTTTTCTTCTTCGCGGGGATCTCCTTCCGGGCTTGCTCCAACCAGGGAGTAAAGCAGGTCGTTCATGGTGACTAAGCCTTGCAGGGAACCATATTCGTCGATGATAAAGGCATGGTAAGACCGCGTAATCCGAAATTGCTTCAGTACCTGAAAGGCCGAAGCGGTTTCATGAATGAAGGAAACGGGGGTGATTAATGATCTCAGGGATGCATGCTCCTGATTGAGATAATTATTCAACAGGCTCTTTACCTTCACAATTCCAAGTATTTCATCAATATCACCATCGCATACCGGGTAAGCACTGTGATTGCTTTCCAGAATCATTTGCTTGTGCACAGAAGGGTCGGCGTTGATATCCAGCCACACGATATCACTTCGGTACGTCATCAGGTTAAGCACCTTTTTATCGCCGAGATTGAAAACCCGGTCCACGATCTGGTGTTCAATCTCTTCAATGGCCCCCGCGCTGACGCCTTCTTCCACCAGGGCCTTAATTTCTTCTTCAGTCACCTGTGATTTGTCCGAACGCAGGTTGAACAGACGTATGATCAGATCGGTGGTTGTACTGAGCAGCCATACAAAAGGGGAGGCAATTCTTCCCAAAAAGGCCATGGGCCAGGCCACCAGCATGGCAAAACGTTCCGGGATGATCAGGCCAACCCGTTTCGGAACAAGTTCGCCGAATACCAGGGTCAGAAAGGTGATGATCACTACGACCAGTATCACCGAAATATTCTCGCTATAGCGTGCCAGGAATGGAACCCTGGAGATAAATTGCTCAAAAAAAGGCGCAAATGCAGCTCCACTGTACAAACCGGTCAGAATGCTGATGAGTGTAATCCCGATTTGAACAGTTGACAAGAAACGATTAGGCGTGCGATGTAGTTTCAACGCTTCAGATGCAGCCCGGTTTCCCTTTTTGATATATACTTCCAGCCTGGCTTTGCGACTGGAAATAAGCGCTATTTCAGATGCCGCTAAAAATCCGTTTAGCAGAATCAGAGAAAGAATGATAAAGACGTCAGCCAACATGTTACTTTTTTCCGCCGAAATCGATCAGGGAAAAATGAACATACCGTTTTGGGTTTTCACGCAAATCGATCATCAGTTTGTCCAGGTTCTCTGCTGAGTTGGTCAGGTTGTCGTATAACTGCTGATCGTTTAACAGGGCACCCAGAGAACCTTCACCGTCCTCGATCTTTTTCATCGTGGCCGCCAGTTGAGTCGTGGCCTGATTTGCCTGGAGAAGCGTTTCCTGCAGCTTACCGGCCGCCACCTGATCGGTAACTTGTTCAATATTGCCCATGATACCCGTGATCTGTTCGTTGTTTTCCCGGAGGTTATTGGTAATTGATTCCACATTATCCAGAATACGTTGCACGCGTTGCGCTCCTGTGCCAACAATATTATCTACCTTTTTGCTGGTGCTTTCCAGGGATTGCAGGGTATTGTTGATGCTGACCAGGCTTTTATGGATGTTATCCTGAAATTCCGGATTCATAATGGAGTTCAGGGCGGTAAGGATGGAATCGATCTTATCGAGCATTACCACGGCTTTGTCCTTCACCGGATTGACTGATTCAGCCAGGCTTTTTTCAACATTGGAAGCAAGAGTATCCTCATTCTGTGCCATCTTTTCCGAACTTCCCAATACAAAATAAATGGCTTTGGAACCCAGCAAGTCAGTGCTTTGAATTTCAGCTATGGTTCCTTCCGGAATGGGAGTATTGCCGTTTACTTCCAGGGTGGCACGGATCTTTTTGTTCGGTAGCAGCTCCAGCCTGGCCACTCTTCCAACCTGAAACCCGTTTACATAGATGGGCTTGGATTCGGTAAGTCCGTCCACACGGTCATAAATCGCATAAAACTGCTGGCTGTCCGAGAATACGTTGTTTCCCTTCAGGAAATTATAACCAATAATAAGGATGGCTATGGCTACAGCTGCCAGCACACCGATTTTAGTCTCTTTCGCTATTTTCATGGTAAAACTCAGTTTCCTCACGAAAATAGGTTTTTTACACTGCTTCCGGGAAAAAAAAGTAAATCAACCTGAAAAAACTTCGCCTTATTCTTCCGATTCAACGCTTATTTTGTACGCTTTAAAGGCGTTAAAAATTGATCTTGCCATCTTCATCTGCCCTTCGTATGAATTCAGGAACTGACGCTCATTGGCATTGGAGACAAAGCCCGTTTCTACCAAAACAGAAGGCATGGACGTTTCTCTGATGACGAGGAATCCGGCCTGTTTAACTCCCCGGTTATGACGTCCCGCACTTTTGAACTCCTGCTGAACCCGCGCTGCGAATGAAATACTCCGGCTCAGGTTCTGGCTTTGGTACAGGGAAAAAATGATATAGGATTCGGGTGAATTGGGGTCAAACCCATGGTAGTTTTCTTTGTAATTCTCTTCGAGATAGATCACCTGATTCTCCCGTTTGGCCACCTCGAAGTTGTCCTCGGTACGGTGAAGCCCCAACGTATAAGTTTCACTGCCGTATGGGCGGGTGCTGTTGTTGGCATTGCAGTGGATAGATATGAACAGGTCTGCATGATTGCGGTTAGCGATATTGGCCCGTTCAAATAACTCCACAAAGGTGTCGTCGTCACGGGTGTAGATCACCTTGACTTCCGGCAAATGTTCCTTGATCAGTTTTCCTACTTTCAGGGTAATGGAAAGGGCAATATGTTTTTCATAGACCCCCGCCCAATTGGTTCCGGGATCGTGTCCGCCATGACCTGCATCCAGCACCACTGTTTTTAATTTATAGTCTGCACCGGCAACGTTTTCCATATTGATCGCTGTTGTGTCTGCAGCCCGGCTCACACCAGTCCATGCTGTCAAAAATGCAAGTGTCGCCAGGACCGGCAATGCTCTCTTTACCCGCATTTGTTCTAAATAGTGTACCAATTAATTAAGTGATTCCAAGTTTACTTTATAGGATTTGAACGCGTTATAAATGGAAGCCGCCAGTTTTTCCTGTCCTTCCTGCGAACTGAGAAAACGGCGTTCATCCGGGTTGGAAACAAAGCCTGTTTCAATATATACAGCTGGCATGGTTGCTTGATGCAGCAAAATAAATCCGGCCTGTTTTACTCCCCGGTTACGGCGCCCCAATTTAACGAATTCCTGCTGCAATTTTGCTGCCAGAGACACACTCCGTTCCATATACTGACTCTGATATAGCGAGAAAATAATGTATGACTCGGTTGAATTTGGATCAAAATTCTCATAATTCTCCTTGTAATTTTCTTCCAGGAGGATCGCCTGGTTTTCCCGCTTTGCCACCTCGAAGTTGGTCTGTGACTTATGAAGCCCCAGCGTATAGGTTTCAATTCCATAAGGCCGGGTATCAGGATTTGCGTTCACGTGCACGCAAATAAGCAGGTCCGCCTTGTTGCGGTTGGCGATCCTTGCCCGTTCATACAATTCCACAAAGGTATCATCGTCACGGGTATAGATTACCTTGACCCCTGGCATGTTTTCCCTGATCTTCTTTCCCAGCTTCAGAACAATGGACAATGCGACGTCCTTTTCCCTTACGCCGCCCCACTGAGTGCCGGGATCCTTTCCGCCATGTCCGGCATCCAGCACCACCGTGTTAATCGTATAACCGGAAGTTGTTTCATTCCTGGTTTCGGCGTCCACTGTGTCTGCGGGAGGAGTTGCGTTGCCGGGCGATGTGAAAAACGTGATCAACACAAAAACACATAATATCCTTTTCATCGTTTTTCTATGCCTTTTCTTAACTTTGGTGCGTTTGAAGTTTATCTTGCAAAAGTAATATTCGAAGAACGCATTGAAACAAAAAAGCTGCATTTTTCCACTTCTGTTGATAACCATATGCTGTTTCCCGTGGGAAATGGATGCTGCTTTGTTCAATAGAGACCAGCCGGTTCCCCTTGTTGGGTCCCTGCAAGACACCCTGCCGCCCGGTCCGGTGGCAACCGACAGTCTTCCCGGGGAAGGGCTCAACGATCCTGCAATCAGCGCGCAAGACAGCCTCGGCCTGATATTTCCAGCCGATACAACCATTCTGGGCGGCGATACTGTAATGGTACAAATAGGCGATACCACGGGTGTGGCGTCCGATACATCAGGCGGATTGGATGCACAGATTCTTTCCAAGGCGGAAAAATCCATTTCTTATTACCTGAGCGATAAATACACCGTGTTTCTTGGGAATGCTTACATCGAATACCTGGATATAACGCTGAATGCAGAATACATCCGGATCAATAACGTCACGAAAGAAATATTTGCTATGGGGCAGATCGACAGTCTGGGGCGGTATTTTGGAAGACCGAAAATGGTACAGGGCGGACAGGAGATTACCGCCGACAGCCTGAAATATAATTTTGAAACCCGCCGTGCTTTTGCCTGGAACAGCCTGACTGCCGAAGGAGAAGGGTTCATCCGGGGCGGTCAGAGTAAAGTAGATGAGCACCGGGTCGCCTATATCAAAGACGGGATCTATACCACATGTAACAACCCGGATCACCCCCATTTCGGGATTCGGTTGTACAAGACCAAGGTCAAAGAGAACCAGATCATCACTGGTCCGGCAAATCTTTTTATAGAAGGTATTCCCCTTCCGGTGGGTGTTCCGTTTGGATTCTTTCCAAAAACCCAGACAAGGTCCTCGGGCATTATCTTTCCAACCCTTCGTGAAGACGCCTCCCTGGGCTTTTCTGCAGAGAATTTTGGCTATTACCTGGGATTGAGCGATCATTTCGATCTTTCGGTATTGGGCGAGATGTACTCCTTGGGTAGCTATGGCGTCCGGGCCATGTCAAGATATTCCTGGCGGTATCGTTTCAACGGGAATTTCAGCTTTGATTACCTGCGCCGGAAATTCCCGAACGATGCCACAGGCGGCTACAGCCTTGGCAAACAATTTAACATCCGCTGGAGCCATAGCCAGTCGAACCGGGGAACGGGGACCAATTTCAGTGCGAACGTCAATGCCGGATCCAGTAAATATTACCAGAATACAACTGATTTTAACCTCCAGAATAAAGCACGAAACACGCTTGCTTCTGGGATTAATTATTCAAAAACCTGGTTGAATACTCCATTTAGCCTGTCTGCTTCGGCCAACCACAGCCAGGACGTTTCTACCGGGCAGGTCAGCATTGGATTGCCCACTCTGTCATTTAATGTATCGCGTATTACCCCCTTTGATTCAAAGAACCGTGTGGGAGCTCAGAAATGGTATCATCGTATTGGCATGAGCTATTCCCTTCAGGCTGATAACCGGGTGACCACTGGCGATTCCATTTTGTTCAACCCGCAAACCCTGGACAAACTGCAGACTGGCATCCGTCACAGCATTCCGGTAAGTACTTCATTCAACCTGTTCAAATATTTCTTTGTTTCTCCCAGTTTCAACTATAATGAGCGCTGGTATATGAAGTCCTTTCGGAAGTATTATGATCCAGGGGTGAAGGAACTAGTATCCGATACGGTATCAGGGTTTCAGAGTTCCCGTGATTACAGCCTTTCCCTGGGAATGAATACACGTATTTTCGGCATGCTGAATTTCAAGAAAGGCAAGATAAAGGCCATCCGGCATGTCATCACCCCCAGCATTGGGTTCAGTTACCGCCCCGATTTTGGCGAGGAACGTTATGGGTATTATAAATACTACGTGAATGCCCAGGGTGAACGTACCCGCTATTCAATTTTTGACGGGACCCTATATGGAGGCCCCTCTGCTGGAGTATCCAAATCGCTGAACTTTTCCATCGACAACATCATTGAAATGAAAGTCCGGACCGAGAACGATACTACCGATGGGGAAGAAGACGGCGAGAAAAAGGTGAAAATCCTCGACCGCCTGAGTATCAATGGGGGGTATAATTTTGCCGATGAAATGTTCCCGCTCTCAAACATAAATTTTTCGGGTTCCACAACGCTGTTTGAAAAGATCAGTATGAGTTTCAACGGATCCTTTGATCCCTATGCCGTGATCGACGGCCAGCGGATGCCCGTTTTCCTCGCAAAGGAATCCGGTAAATTGGCCCGTCTTACACGCTTTAGTTTTTCCGTTCGCGGAAGCCTGAATTCCAGGGGAGAAGGAAATACGACCGGTCAGCCGGTGAGTTCTGTCGCAGGTATGGATCCATCGACACAGGAACAATTGTACTTGATTGACCCCAACCCGGAAGCGTTTGTTGATTTTAACTTGCTCTGGAGCCTGAGTTTTGGTTATAGTTTCAATTATTCCAATCCAGGCACCTACGGCCCCAGCGCTATCGGGCCGAACGTACGCACCACGCAGGCGCTGGACGTAAACGGTGATTTTAGCCTGACGCCCAAGTGGAAGATCGGGTTTCAGACCAGTTACGATTTTGAACGGGCCGAAGTAGGTTCTACCAGTCTGTCCATTTTTCGCGACCTGCATTGCTGGTCTCTTTCATTTAACTGGATACCCTTTGGCGCATACCGAAGCTACAGCATGGACCTGCGGGTGAACGCCGCCGTGTTGCAGGACCTCAAGCTTACTAAACGTCGCAATTATTATAATTACTAGCGTAGTGTTTGCAGAGATTATAACGATCGGAGATGAAATTCTTATCGGTCAGGTAGTGGATAGTAATTCAGCCTGGCTAGGACGCGCATTCAATGCTGCAGGAATTACCGTGCGACAGATCACAACAGTGGGAGACGCTCCCCTGGACTTGAAGAATGCACTGGATCAAGCCTCGGGCCGGGCAGAGGTCGTGATCATGACCGGTGGCCTGGGACCTACCAAAGATGACCGTACCAAACAAGCTCTCTGCGATTATTTCGGTGGCAAACTGATCGTGGACAACGAAGTTCTTGAGCATGTCCGTACTATTTTTTCACGCCTGAAACGACCGATGCTGGATAGCAACCTGCGTCAGGCCGAAGTGCCGGACAATTGTACCGTATTGTTCAATAAGGAAGGCACAGCCCCGGGTATGTGGTTTCAGCGGGAGGGAAGAATTTACGTTTCCCTGCCAGGAGTTCCATATGAAATGAAGGCGCTGATGACTGAACAGGTACTGCCCCGGCTCGCGGAATATTTCCGGGATCAACTGACACACATCCTGCACCGTACCCTGGTGACGGCCGGCATCGGAGAGTCACATCTGGCAGAGTTGATCGCTCACATAGAAAACGCGCTGCCTGCACATATACATCTGGCCTACCTGCCGCGACCGGGCATGGTCCGGTTGCGGCTGAGTACTTACGGAATAAGAAAGGAAGCGGAGCCAGAAGCGGAACTGGACGAATATGTCTCCCGCATCCACGACCTGCTGGGGGAATACGTGCTGGCAACAGAAGATTTGCCGGTACCCGCAATTGTACTGAGCCGCCTGAAAGAACGAGGCGAAACCCTGGCAACTGCCGAAAGCTGTACCGGCGGCTATCTCGCTCATTTGCTTACGAGCATCGCCGGTGCGTCCGATGTATTTGCCGGAAGCGTAGTGGCTTATGCCAATCATGTGAAATCCGGGATTCTAGGTGTGCAGGAGTTAACCCTGCAACAGTTCGGCGCCGTTAGCCTTGAAACAGTCCGTGAAATGGCCACCGGCGCCCGGGGAAAAATGGGAACCGATTACGCCATTGCCGTTTCGGGAATCATGGGTCCCGGAGGCGGTACCCCTGAAAAACCGGTGGGAACTGTCTGGATCGCAGTAGCCGGTAAAGGACAACTCCAAACAGAAATGTTCAGCTTTTCAGGAAAGCGGCCGCAGCTGATTGAGCGTACTGCCATTACCGCGTTGGGAATGCTGTTTCGTTTCCTGCGATAGGAGACGTTGCAATCCTGGTTCATTCGTGTGGCAGAAAATCTGTTACGCCTGGCTTTGAACTTAGCGGCAAATGCATAGTTTTGTGGACAGATCAGTATGAAGTAAACCTATAAAAATATGGCACGTTACGAATTGTTAATGCCTAAAATGGGAGAGAGCGTGGCCGAAGCCACGGTTATCAAATGGGTGAAGGAAGTAGGAGACGCCATTGAAGCCGATGAAGCGGTACTGGAAATCGCCACCGATAAAGTGGATTCAGATGTTCCCAGCCCGGTGTCCGGTAAGCTTCTCGAACAACGTTTTAAAGAGAATGATGTGGTTCAGGTAGGCGATGTTATCGCCATCCTGGAAACCGATGAAGCCCCCAATACCGATAATGTCTCATCAAAGGAAGATGGTGACTCCATTGTGGCCCCGGATACTTCGGAAGTAGCCGCTGAAAGCGAAGCCAGCCAGGACACCTTGGAAGCAACTTCGACTACCCCCGGTCTTGAATTGCTGGAGGATGCTTCGGCTGGCACATCGGTGGCATCACGAGGCGAAAGTGGAAGATTCTATTCGCCATTGGTGCGCAGCATCGCTGAAAGCGAAGGCATCAGCATGGAAGAGCTGGAAAGCATAGCTGGAAGTGGTGCCGAAGGACGAGTCACCAAAAGCGACGTGCTCGCCTACCTTGAACAAAAGAAAACAGGAACCATCGTTTCCCCGGCAACAGGTTCAAGGACTATTCAGGCGCCGGCAGTAACGGCTGGCCCGGAGGATGAGATTGTGGAAATGGACCGGATGCGCCGCCTGATTGCCGAACACATGGTCATGAGCAAACAGGTGTCTCCACATGTTACCTCGTTTGTGGAAGCAGATGTAACCAACCTGGTCCGCTGGCGTGACCGTATAAAACAGGAATTCGAAAAAAGGGAAGGCGAAAAAATCACCTATACACCCCTTTTTATTGAAGCCGTTACCAAAGCGATCCGGGATTATCCCATGGTAAATATTTCAGTCAGCGGAACCCAAATTATCAAACGAAAAAACATCAATATCGGCATGGCAACAGCCTTGCCATCCGGAAATCTGATCGTCCCGGTGATCCGGAATGCCGATCAAATGAGCCTGGTAGGCCTGACCAAAGCAGTGAATGATCTGGCCATACGTGCCCGCGACAACAACCTGGAGCCCGATGAAGTGCGCGAGGGAACTTTTACCGTTACCAACGTAGGTACCTTCGGAAACGTGATGGGCACGCCCATCATTAATCAACCCCAGGCCGCCATCCTGGCCCTTGG
>DATCYD010000083.1:0-3477 GCA_036570465.1 Anseongella sp. | reverse complement strand
GAAGAATAATCTTGTCCGCGTCCTGGTAGTAGAGGTTCCCTATCAGGTCTGTGGCCTCTTCAATAGTGGATATAATGGTTTCTCCGGAAACAAACTCGCCGATTCTGGCGCCGTTCACGGTATGGATCTTTATGTTCATATTGGTGCCAAAGATAGGTCTTCTTTCACTGCACCCAGGCCCCGCATGCCCACCCGCCATACCAGCAGGCAATGACCGGTCATTTATCGAATTCCGGCCAGGGCTTACCCTTTCCGGTTTCGCAAAGGAGTTTCAAACTGCGGAAGAAGAGCGCCCATGCATAACTGCAGCCGGCAAACTCCGGGGTATAGGCTTTCCATTTATCATGATGGAAGAATAAAACAGTTCCCTTCGCGTGGGGTTCCAGTTCAAACGCAATGGTAGTACCTATCCATTCTTCCTGCGCCTTAAGGCATAGCCATTTCACCTTACTGTAGGGTTTCAGTTCCTTCACTTTCATTTCCTTCGAATAATCGGGACCAAGCTGAATCGCAAAACGCTGCCGGTCTCCGGCGCTGCAATAACCTCGGGTGTCCACCAGCCCGCCAGCCCGTCCTGCGTGGTCAGCGCTTCGTACACTTTTTCCGCCGGCGATTCTATAAGAAGACGCTGGCAAATGCTGATAGCGCGGGTCGAAGCTTCGCCGGGTTCTTTTGAAGTTTGTGAAGCTTCAGGGTATTCCTCTCCTGCACTACCCGATTCAGTGATCGGCGTTTCCCTGGGGGTAGGGCGTCCCTTGCCCTTTTCAATGAGTTCTTTAAGGCTAACCTGTACATAATGGGTCCAGGCGTCGTGACACACCTTGTAGCATTCGTAATCGGGCACCAGGCCATTATGCGTAAACTTCAGCCGTGTCCGGCCATCTTTTTCCGAGATATCAAAGATCACTTTGGTGCCTACCCATTCGTTTTTATCCGTGATGAATTTGAAATAGTTGTCAAGCACATGCCAAACCACTTTTTGGCCGGGAACAAACTCCGTAATCTTGAACCGGGTACGGTGAACATCCTCGTAGTAATAGGAGAATCCGGCACTAAAGCGGTCGGTAGGCCCATCTATATTTTCGGACCACCAACCGCGGACGTTGTTAATTGCGCTAAAAGTTTCCGTGGGAGTAGCTGCTACTTCCAGGCTTGTTGTAAAGTCTTGATTTTTCATAGTACAAATGTATAGCTGAAAGACCACCCCTGTCAGGTGTAAAACAGACATTATAACGGGTTGATTTGGACAAATAATTCTACTAGCTTTGTTGCAAACGATTTCTGCAATGAAACACCTTACCATATTAGTGCCCGAGGCACTTGCCTCGTTCAATACCTTTGCCTGCATAGTGGGCGCCTACGACATGTTTAACCGCGCCAACGCGTTTTGGGAAGAGAAAGGCAAGCAGCCGCAGTTCAAGGTGGAGCTGGCGGGCGTCTCCGAAAAATCAGCTATTCATCAGGGGCTAATGACGATTGTGCCGGAAAGAACGATTGAATCTATCAGAAAAACCGATCTTATTATCATTCCGGCAATAAGCCACGACTTCAGGGAACCGGTAATGGAAAATTCCCCGCTGGTAGGCTGGATCAAAAAACAATACAAGAACGGTGCGGAAGTGGCCAGCATGTGTACCGGGGCAATGATCCTGGCCAGCACCGGTATTCTCGATGGAAAGAAATGCTCCGTTCACTGGAATTCCGCCGACCGGTTAAGAAAATTATTCCCCAGGGTAAGCGTGCAGCCCGACCGGCTCATTACCGACGAATACGGCATTTACACAAACGGCGGCGGCTATTCGTTCCTGAACCTTGTAATTTACCTTATTGAAAAATTTTACGACCGGGAAACCGCAGTTTACTGCTCAAAGATCTACCAGGTAGAGATTGACCGGCAAAAACAGTCAGCCTTTACTATTTTTACCGGCCAGAAAGCGCATGACGACGAGCTGATTAAAAACGCCCAGAACTATATGGAAAGCAATCTTCAGGAAAAGATATCGATAGAAGAACTTTCGCACAAATTTGCAGTAGGCCGCCGGAACTTCGACCGCCGGTTCATAAAAGCCACCGGCAATACGCCGGTTGAATACCTGCAACGGGTAAAAATCGAATCTGCAAAAAAGGCGTTTGAGACCACCCGCAAGCATATTAACGAAGTAATGTATGAAGTCGGCTACTCAGACGAGAAAGCCTTCCGCGAAGTGTTTAAAAAGGTAACCGGCCTGTCGCCATTGGGATACCGGAAAAAGTATGGCAAGGAGGCTGTTGTTGAATATTAATGAGCGGTAACAATGTCTCTCGAAATACAGGCATAATCTGTTATCCATACCCAAAAACTTGCACCGGAAAACCTGAGAATACGGAGCTGAGTTAGTTCAGATCCTGCTGGTTTATACCATGGTAGGTAGCCAGCGTCATTCCCCAAACGATGATACATGATAAGAAAATTCCAATGGTATTAGCCAGGAAGGCCTGTCGGTACGGCATTCTGAACAGGTAGGAAGCAATAGTGCCGGCATATACACCGGTTCCCGGGATCGGTAACATTACAAAAATCAAAATTCCCCAGAAGCCGAATTTCCTGATGCCGGAATCAGCGCCGTTTTTCGCGCGCCGGGCCACTTTGACAGCCATCTTTTTATAGAATTTCCATTTCAGCAAATATTGGTTCACATAATTCAGGAAAAAAGACATCACAGGATATACCAATACATTGGCCAGAAAGCATACGATAAACGAAATATAAATATTTACATTGTTAAAAATAGCGTACGGGATTCCGACTTTCGCTTCTCCGAAAGGGGATATGCTCCAGAACGCGGCCATCAATATTTCTGCTATCACTGTATTACTATTTCAAGGCCGCAAAAATACGTAATACCCGGAAATATTTAATCATATCCAAAAGCAAACGAGGCAATGATGCCGTGATTGTTGCCCAATACGTTGTTTTGAAGGCCCAGGTTATAAAAGTAAATCAACCTTAATTGCTCTACCGGGTATATTCCTGCCAGAAAGTTCAGGGAAGAGTTACTGCGATATCCTGCTCCGATCTCGACCTTCTCATTTAGTGTTGCGGCGAGGTTAATATCGATCTGGATGGGTGCGCCCTTTTCGTATTTAACCAGGGCGCCTGGCTTTAAAAATATTGTTTCAGAACGATCAACGTAAAAACGATAACCCGCATACCCGTAAACCGGTGTGGAAAGCGCTATATCCTTTCTCGATGCAGCCCTGCTTCCCAACAGATTTGGCACGGAAGCACCAATAAAGAAATCATCTCTATTGTATAGAAACCCAGCGCCGATTACCGGAATTGTTTCGGTGATATTTTCCGCAAACTCAGGGTCGTCTTCAACACCTAATTCCAGTAGATTGTCACGTATGCGTTGCACTCCTGCTGTAACTCCAAAGGAAAATACGTGATCGTAATTGTTCCAGGAAGAACGACTCCTACCCGCACTAAAAAAAAGT